>NZ_BCPP01000985.1:0-2585 GCF_016586125.1 Burkholderia sp. E168m23 | reverse complement strand
ACCCAACCTGCAGGACGTCGGTTACGTTCCTGCAAGCCTTGCGACACTTCTATGAAACGCCGCTGAATCTGGCGTCCCCTAGGGGATTCGAACCCCTGTACTCACCGTGAAAGGGTGATGTCCTAGGCCTCTAGACGAAGGGGACATAATCTTTTCAGATTTGTCTGACTTTCGCTATTCACTTCTGGTCAACAGCGAAGGCCGAAATTCTAACTGCTTTGAATCATTTTGTGAAGCATTTATTACTACCGCCGCTTCGCAAATCAATCCATCTTGTTCTGTTGGTGGAGGTAAGCGGGATCGAACCGCTGACCTCTTGCATGCCATGCAAGCGCTCTCCCAGCTGAGCTATACCCCCTTGCAGAACAGAAATGAGATTATATGGACCGATTTCGAACTTGTAAATACCCTTTTTACGATTCGTGCGAAATTTTTTGCGAAGCCGCCGCGTACCTCATGCACGGACAGCTTCGCGCGCGCACGAACGTCAAGCCAGCGCGGCCTCGATGCGCGTCACCACGACATCGCGACCGAACAGCACGAGCACCGCGTCGATCGACGGCGTATGCGTCGTGCCCGCCACCAGCAGACGCACCGGCATCGCGAGCTGCGGCATCTTCAGCTTGTGCGTGGCGAGCGTCGCCTTCAGCGCGGCGGAAACCGCTTCCTTCGTCCAGTCGGCCGCCTTCAGCGCGGCCGCGAGATCGGCCAGCGCCGGACGCACCGCATCGGTCACGTGCTGCGCGAGCGCGTCGGCGTCGGGTGCCGGCACACGATAGAACATCGCCGCACCTTCCGCGATCTCCTTGACCGTCGTCGCACGATCCTTCATCAAGCCGACCACCGCGTCGAGCGCGGGGCCCGTCGCGATCGCCGCGTCGTCGATGCCGAGTGCGTCGAGGAACGGCTTCGCGAGTTCGGCAAGGCGCGCGTTGTCGGCTTCCTTGATGTAATGCGCGTTCAGCCAGCTCAGCTTGCTGTGGTCGTACTGCGCGGGCGACTTGCCGAGATGCTCGAGATCGAACCATTCGACGAACTGCTCGCGCGAGAAGATCTCGGCGTCGCCGTGCGACCAGCCGAGACGCGCGAGATAGTTGACGACGGCTTCCGGCAGGAAGCCCGCGTCGCGGTACGCCATCACGCTCATCGCGCCATGCCGCTTGCTCATCTTCTCGCCCTGCTCGTTCAGCACGGTCGGCAAGTGCGCATAGACGGGCGGCTCGCCGCCGAGTGCGTTCAGGATGTTGATCTGGCGCGGCGTGTTGTTCACGTGGTCGTCACCGCGGATCACGTGCGTGATGCCCATGTCCATGTCGTCCACCACCACGCAGAAGTTGTAGATCGGCGTGCCGTCCGGGCGCGCGATCACGAGGTCGTCGAGCTCCTCGTTCGAGATCTCGACACGCCCCTTCACCGCATCGTCCCACACGACCGTGCCCGTCAGCGGATTGCGGAAGCGCAGCACCGGCTTCACGCCGGCCGGTGGCTCCGGCAGCACCTTGCCGGGCTCCGGACGCCACGTACCGTCGTAGCGCGGCTTCAGGCCGGCTTCGCGCTGGCGTTCGCGCAGCGCGTCGAGTTCCTCGGCCGACATGTAGCACGGATATGCGAGACCCTTCTCGAGCATCTGCGCGAGCACTTCGCGATAGCGGTCCATCCGCTGCATCTGGTAGATCGGGCCTTCGTCGAAATCCAGCCCGAGCCACTGCATCCCCTCGAGGATCGCATCGACCGCTTCCTGCGACGAGCGCTCGACGTCGGTATCCTCGATGCGCAGCACGAACGTGCCTTTCATCTTGCGGGCGAACGCCCACGGATAAAGTGCGGAGCGAATGTTGCCGAGGTGGATGAAGCCGGTGGGACTCGGCGCGAAGCGGGTACGGACAGGACGGGTCATAAACGGTAACTCGAACGCCTGGGGCGCATGAATGATTCGACGCGGGACGATGCGGCAGCCCGGACAGCAACGGAGCCGGCGGCGCCCGGAACGGGAAAGAAGCCGGAATTATACTCGCGCCGGACATCGCGCCAAGCGCACCGCTTGCTTTATGATGTGCGCGCCGCGGCCGCCAGCCGGCGCGGCGCCGGCCGCACGGAACCCGCTGCGCGGCCGCTCGGAACCTATCGCCGCCGCGGGCCGTGTGACCCGCCGCCAAGCCGCCGGAGAACCATTCGATGTCGTCCCCTCGCCTGTCGCGCCGCCACTTCACGATCGCGTGCGCGTCCGCCAGCCTCGCCGCCTGTACGTCCTTCGGCGACAAGTCCCGCCCCGGCACGGCCCTGCCGCAGGAGAAGCCCGTCAAGATCGGCATCGCGCTCGGCGGCGGCGCCGCGCGCGGGTTCTCGCACATCGGCGTGCTGAAGGCGCTCGAGGCGCGCGGCATTCCGATCGAGATCGTCGCCGGGACGAGCGCGGGCTCGGTGGTCGGCGCGCTCTACGCGTCGGGCATCGTAATAACTTCGTATAGCATACATTATACGAAGTTATACGATCCTGTTCCACAACGCGAAGGAACTGCTCGCGCGCGGCTCGGGCCCGTACTTCTACCTGCCGAAGATGGAAAGCCATCTCGAGGCGCGCCTGT
>NZ_BCPP01000984.1:0-2587 GCF_016586125.1 Burkholderia sp. E168m23 | reverse complement strand
GGCGAGGACGACATCGTCCGCTTCGACGATACCTACGGTCGGCAGTAACGCGTCATGCAACAAAGGGCGCCGCTTATACAGCGGCGCCCGGGCAGACATGGAGATACGGGATTTTCGCGCGGGCGTCGTGGCACACGACGGCCCGCGCGTTGCACGGCAACGGCGATCAGCCTACGCGGTACGCATATTCGCGACGCTCCGACTGCACGGGATCGTTGCGGCTTTCCGACAACACGCCCGCGCGACGCTCGGCGATGAAGCGCTTGATGTCCGATTCCGCGCGCGCCAGCGCCGACAAGCCGGCCAGCACCTCGCCTTGCGGCTCGCGCGCCGGCGCGTCGCTCGCACCGTGGCGATCGATCCACTGGCGCGCCCACTCGAGCGCATACTGCTCCGCTGCCTCGGCGTCGGTGAAGCGCGGGCCGATCAGGCCCGAGCGTTCGACGCGCCGGTCGTCCTGCGAGATCTCGGCCCACGCGCGATACATCAGGTTCTGCACGGGCTGCGCGATGCCGCTGATCGTATAGCCGCGATACTCGTCGACCTGCGGCTCGGCCGCGGCGAAGCTCGCCGCCGACGCGCGCACATGGCGCAGCTCCGCAGCCGGCGCGCCGGGCACCGCGAACGACACGTCGGCGCGGCCGTCCACCTGGTCGGCCGACAGCGTGCTCAACGACGCACCTTCGCCCTCCCAAACGTTTGCCTGCGCAACCGGCAATTGCCACGACTCGGGGTTCTGCCAGAACACGCCGCGCAAACGGTCGTTGTCGGGCACCGGCTCCGCGCGGCGAGCCGGCACGACCGCCTCCGGCGGCGGCGGAATATACGCGAACGTGCGCCCGCTGAACTGGGTCAGCACGTCGATCATCTTCAGCAGCGTGCCGTTCGCGAGCCACTCCTCGTAGCGGCGGCGGCACGTCGGCCCGGACGGATAGCGGCCGGGCAGCTTTGACCAGGCTTCCCCGGTCGTCAGGATCCACAGCACCGCGTTGGCGACGACACGCGGTTCGGCGCGTGGACGCCCGCGACGGTTCAGCCGGATGGGTTCATCGGCGATCAGCGCTGAAAGGCGAAACCACTCTTCATCGTTAAGCTCATCGAAGAACATAGTCGATCTCTCCACGCAGCCAGGCCGGGGCTGCGATTGGCGGCGCCGTCGCGACACTTCGCGTCGCGGGGCGGCCAGGTTGCACATTATGGTTATCCGGCGTTGTGCATACCGGGCGACACCGCACTTTCTCGGTGCCGCGATTCCCGGCAATGGCGCACAAATCGCGGTCTCACTCCAATGTGGGAATTTTTGTGCACGAAGCATACCATCCCTAGGGTTTATCTCAATATGACAATGACTTAATGTTACGCACTGAAACAACCTGCCATGGGCGGGCAAACCATTTATGCTTGAATTTTTTTGCGAGATCTTTATGCCGATGGCTGCAAAGGCCCGTCTGGCGGGGCTCCGCAGCGTCTGAAGAATGCGCTTAAACAGGCGGTTTCGGGCTGCTCCGGCCCCTGCCGGCGACACCACCCGGAATAGCCTCCGAAAATCGGTAAATCAGGGGAAAATTCGTAACAAGATATTCACGAATCGGTAAATCGTTCAAATTGAGCTGAATCAAATTATCTTCATGCACAATCTCTTTATTGTTTCCCTGCGAGTGATGAAAACACGCTGACGCCGCATGCCCAATGTGTCCCCGCATGCAAATCCGTCACGCTTGTTACAACTTCGCGGCGAGCGCCACGCGGCCGCGCCGCAGGGCGTGAGGCGCTGCTTTCTTCGGGTCGGAACGGAAAAGCGCAGACCGGCGTGCACGGGCACGCGACGGCGGCAACCGTGGCGCTAGCGCAGATCGCCCGCGAGCGATGCGGCCACGTCCGCGTCCACCCGCTGCGGCGGCATCGTGTAGGCCGGGTGATCGCAGCCGATCGACAGCGCCGCCCCGCCCTTGAGCGCCGCGCGCATCGGCGCATCGAACTCGAAGCGGACGAAGTGCACGGCCGAGGTTTTCTCCGCGTTGTCGCGCTCGAGATCCTCGTCGGCGATCGCGTAGACGCTCGCGTATCCGTCGACCTGCAGGTACACGCGATCCTCGACACCGATCAGCCGCGCGAGCGCCGCGCGCCGTTCGATCTCGTGCTCGTACTCGATCTGCATCGTCGCCTTCAGGTTGGTGCCGTCGGGCACCAGCGGCAGATACGCTTCCAGCTCCCCTTCGATGCCGGCTTCGTCGAAGATCTTCTCGATGTGCAGCATCTCGTGGATCTGGTAGCGGATCGTCGTCTCGTCCTCGAACAGGAAACGCAGGTGGTTGCCGAGCGCCACCGCGCGGCGGCGCTTGTACGCGACGAGCCGCGCGTGTTCGGCCTTGCGGATCTTCGCGTACGCTTCGAGCGTCAGCAGGGAGTCGCGGGTCAGCGTCATGGATGTCCTCGTGAATGGCCGGCAGCGGCTCAGATGCCGTACGCGCGACGCAGCAGCGTCAGCGGATGCGCGAGCGGCGCTTCCGGCAGCCCCTTCTCGTCGATGCCCTGCGCGATGTGATGGCCGGCGAGCGCGCAGTCGGACGACACGACATCCGGCCGC
>NZ_BCPP01000983.1:0-2596 GCF_016586125.1 Burkholderia sp. E168m23 | reverse complement strand
CGCGCATCTTTCACGATGCCGGCTTGCCCGCGGGCTGCCTGAACATCGTCTGGGGCGTGCCGGCCGACGTGTCCAGGCAACTGATCGAGTCGCCGCTGGTGCGCAAGATCTCGTTCACGGGTTCGGTGCCGGTCGGCAAGCAACTGGCGGCGCTTGCCGCGTCGCACATGAAGCGCATGACCATGGAGCTCGGCGGGCATGCGCCGGTGCTGGTCTGCGCGGACGCGGAAATCGAACGCGCGGCGACGATGCTGGCCGCGTACAAGTTTCGCAACGCCGGGCAGGTTTGCGTATCGCCGACGCGTTTCTTCGTGCAACGCCCGGTGTTCGACCGGTTCGTCGCCGCGTATCTCGACGCGGTCGGCAAGATTCGCGTCGGCTACGGGCTGGAGGCGACGACCACGATGGGCCCGCTCGCGCATGCGCGACGCGTATCCGCGATCGACGCGTTCGTCGCCGACGCGAAGGCAAAAGGGGCAGAGATTGCCGCGGGCGGGGCGCGCTTGGCGGGCGCGGGGCCGGGGCACTACTTCGCGCCGACGGTCGTGCTGGGCCCGGCGCGCGACACGCGGCTGATGAACGAGGAGCCGTTCGGCCCGATCGTCGGGATCGTGCCGTTCGATGCGCTCGACGATGCGCTCGACGAAGCCAACCGCTTGCCGTTCGGCCTCGCGTCGTACGCGTTCACGACGTCGTCGCGCCATGCGCACCGGATCGGCCGTGCGCTCGAGGCCGGCATGGTCAACATCAATCACTTCGGCATGGGGCCGGCGGAGATCCCGTTCGGCGGCGTGAAGGACAGCGGTTTCGGCAGCGAGGGCGGCACGGAGACGTTCGACGGCTATCTGGTCACCAAATTCATCACGCAGATGAATTGATCGGGCGCCGGTAGACGATCGGGCGCGGCCTCGTTCGCGACGCCGCGCGAATGCTCAGGTGGCGTTGCCGATCTGGGCGGTGGCGTCGATCAGGAGCTTGCCGAGTACGTGTTCGTCGAACAGTGCGAAGTGCTCGGCGCGAAAGATCAGCGACAGGCTGCTGTTGACCTCGCCGCTGCTGGCGGTGCGAATCGGTGCGGCGATGCCGACGAACCCGGCGTCGAGCTCGCCGCGCGAGATCCAGTAGCCCGCGTCGACGATCTGCTGGCAGGCGCGCCAGAACTGCGTCCAGTCGGCGGCGAATTCGCCCAGCTCGGCGTTGTGCCGCTCATGCAGGCGCTTCAGCCGCGCGCGCGACATCGCGGCCACGATCACTTTCGACGAAGCGCCCTGGAACAGCGGCATGATGCGGCCGCGGCCGAAACCCAGTTGCAGGTTCTCGGCGCCGGTTTCGTGCATCACGTTGATGATCTGCTCGTCGAACAGCGTCGAGACGAGCGCATCGCCGCCGGTGACCTGAACCAGCTTCTGGATCACGGGCTTCGCGGCGGTGAGCGTCGGGTCCGACTGCCGCATGTTGTAGTCGAGATGGATGATGCGCGGGCCCAGCGTATAGCGGCCGTTGGTGCCGACGAGCAGGCCGACGGAAGCCAGTTCCTTCACGTAGCGATAGCACGTGGTGCGCGAAAAGCCCATGTGTTCGGCGATTTCCTCGGCGGTCATCGACGTCGCGGACGAAGAGAAAACGTCGAGGATGGACAGCATTTTGGTGAGGCTCGACATGACGTGATCCGGGATCAGGCGGCTTACGGCTATGGAACGGGAAGGACGAACGCGGCTCGGCCCGTCGGGCTGCGGCACGGCATGCGGCGCCGCGGGCGACAGGCCGTAGTCTAACGTAAGTCGTGCGGGCGGCAACCGGAACCGCATTGGCGAATGGGCGGGAAGCGGGCCGGCCGTGTCGGGTTGGATCACTTCACTGTAAATCATACGGATTCCTATTTTAAGAGATGAAATCAAGCTGGATCGATGTTGCTGCCGCGCCGGTCGGTTCACGGGCGCATCGGCCGGGAAAATTCGATGAGGAGAAGCAGATGAAAGGGTGGTTCCGGATGGCGGCATGGTGCGGCTGCAGTGCCGTCGCACCGGCGTTCGCGCAATCGAGCATGACGCTCTATGGGTCGCTGGACACGGGCGTGACCTATACGAGCGACGTGGCGTCCGCCCCGCGAGGCGGGCGTCAGCTCGCGTTGCAGGCCGGCGTGTCGCGCAACGACGTGTGGGGCCTGACGGGTAGGGAGGATCTCGGCGGCGCCAACTTCGCGGTGTTCCGGCTGGAGAGCCAGTTCCAGACGTCGGACGGCGCGCTGACCGTACCGGGCTCCGCGTTCAGTTCACAAGCGTACGTCGGGCTCGGCGGTGACTGGGGGACCGTGACGCTCGGGCGCCAGTTCGATTTCGTCGGCGATCTGCTGCCGGCCTTCGCGATTGGCGCAAACACGCCGGCTGGCCTGCTCGCGTGGGGATTGCCGACGAACGCGTCGGCGGGCGGTGCGCTCGACAACCGCGTGTGGGGCGTCCAGGTGAACAATGCGGTGAAGTACGTGAGCCCGACATTCGGCGGGGTCGCGTTCGGCGGCATGTGGGGATTCGGCAACGTGCCCGGCACGGTCGCACGCAGCAGCGTGCAAAGCGCGATGCTGTCCTACACGCAAGGC
>NZ_BCPP01000982.1:0-2602 GCF_016586125.1 Burkholderia sp. E168m23 | reverse complement strand
CCGGCGAGAGACCGGTGGCCGGCTTCATGATCAGGTCGGTCTTGGCCGACGCGATCACGCGGCCGCCCTTGTCCACCAGGAATGCAAAGCTCGCCGGGGTCGGGTGAACGGAAGTCACGATCGAGCTCACGTTCTCCATGAACAGGCTGGCTGCCAGCACGCCCTTCACCGCGCCGTCGCGCACCACGGGCACCGCGAACGCCACGGCCGGCCTGCCGCTCGTCGCATCGCGATAGAGCGCCGTCACGACCAGACGGCCCGCGCCGACGGCCTGCTTGTACCAGGGCCGCGCGGTCGGATCGTAGCCGGGCGCGAGCGGCACGTTGGAAAACGCCGTCTTGTCCGGCAGGCCGAGCGTCAGCACCTCGAAGCCGCCCGACTTGCCGAGCAGCTTCAATGCCGGCACCGGGTCGCCCTCGCCGATCGCGATCGTGTCCGCGAGCGCCTGGGTTTCGCGCGCGCGGCTGGCCACCCATTCGTCGATCGCGAGCGCATGCCCGGCGAGGATCGACTTGTGATTCTGGTCGATGGCCTCGTCGTTGTGGGTCTTGACGACGTAATAGACCAGCCCCCCGGTTACGGCCAGCGCCGTCACTACGATGGCGACACACGTCGCCAGTATCCGTGCGCGAATTGATGACAGCATGATGACTTCGGTCTCCGTTACCGCGTGATTGAACTGGATCGGTGAACAGGCTGATCCTGATCCATTTAACGGCACCGGGGGCGGGAAGTTGAGCGACGCCGGAAGGACGGCGACCGAAACGGGCACGCAGAGGGCGACACGGCACGCTATCGCGAGGAGCGCACGGGCCTGGGGCGTCGTGCGGAAAACGGCGCCGTTCGCCCGTTCGTCGTGACAAATGCGGATCGCGGCCGGATTTTTTTGACGACAGGCAACACGCAAACGATTGCCCCGGGGAGCGATCCTAAATTGTTCATTCACCGTTCCGATAATGAGGAAAGCTATTTGATATCAACCACTGGACTTTTCCCATGAATGATCGACGGTTAACGGTTCGTACGAAGCTGCTGATGGCTTTCGCACTGCTTACGTGCATGGTCGTGCTCGTCTCCCTCCTCGGCATCGTCTCGCTCGGCAACGCGAACGCGGCATTCGACGACTATGTCAACGGCACCAACGCCCGTGCGACCCTGGCGGACAAGATCCGCTTCGCGGTCGACCGGCGCGCGATCGCCGCCCGCAACCAGGTGCTCGCGGCCAGCCCGCGCGACGCGGACCTCGAGAAGGAGGCCGCACTGCAGGCCGACCGCGAAGTCGGCGCGCTGATGGGCGAACTGACGAATGCGGTCCGCGAGGGAAGCGGCGCGTCCGACAAGTCTCGCGAACTGGTTCGGCAAATCGGGGCGGTCGAGGCGCAGTACGGCCCGGTGGCGCGCGCCATCGTCGACGCAGCGGCGAACAACCGGCGCGACCAGGCGATCACGATGATCAACGAACAGTGCCGACCGCTGCTGGCCCAGCTCGTCGCGGCCACCGACGCGTATGCGACGTACACGCGGTTGCGGGCCGGCCAACTGGTGAAGGAATCGGACGATCGCTATACCTCGCGACGGCTCATGCTGATCGCGATCTGCATCGCCGCCGCCGCGGCCGCCGCGATCTCGGGCCTCTTCATCACCCGCGGCCTGCTGCGCGCACTGGGCACGGAGCCCGCCGCGCTCAGCGAGATCGCCGGCCATATCGCCGCCGGCAACCTCGCCGCCGAATCCACGACCGGCGCCGCGCCGACCGGCAGCGTGCTGGCTTCCATGCGGGACATGCAGGCGAACCTGATTCGCCTGATCTCGGAAGTCCGTACCGCATCGGGCAACGTCGCGACCGGGGCCGGCGAAATCGCGTCCGGCAACCAGGATCTCTCCTCCCGCACGGAACAGCAGGCGGCCTCGTTGCAGGAGACCGCGTCGAGCATGGAGCAGTTGACGTCCACCGTGCGCCTGAACGCCGACAACGCGCAGCAGGCGAGCGGCCTGGCCAACAATGCATCGGAGGTCGCCCAGCGCGGCAGCACGGCGGTCGGCCTGATGGTCGACACGATGACGGACATCAGCGCGAGCTCCGCCAAGATCGCCGAGATCACCGGCATCATCGAAGGAATCGCATTCCAGACCAACATTCTCGCGCTCAACGCAGCTGTCGAGGCCGCCCGCGCCGGCGAACAGGGCCGCGGCTTCGCGGTGGTGGCAAGCGAAGTCAGGAGTCTGGCGCAGCGTTCGTCGAGCGCCGCGAAGGAAATTCGCGAACTGATCTCGCAATCGGTCCAGAAAATCCAGGATGGCTCGCATATCGCGAACAACGCGGGCGATACGATGAGCCAGGTCACGCATGCGATCTCGCGCGTGACCGACATCATGGGCGAGATCGCCGCGGCGTCGAGCGAGCAGAGCCGCGGCATCGAGCAGGTCAATCTGGCCATCACGCAAATGGACGAAGTCACGCAGCAGAATGCGGCACTCGTCGAGCAGGCCGCCGCCGCATCGAAGTCGCTCGAGGAACAGGGAAACCGGCTTGCCGAGGCCGTCTCGCTGTTCCGGCTGGACACGCGCACGGCCGGCGCGTAGGCCGGCGCCCGCCGCCCTG
>NZ_BCPP01000981.1:0-2602 GCF_016586125.1 Burkholderia sp. E168m23 | reverse complement strand
ATCGTCCGGATGCGCGACACCGAGCATATCGCCGTGCTGATGGTCGAGCAGAATGCGATCGAGGCGCTGCGCATCGCGGATCGCGGCATCGTGCTGACGATGGGGCGCGTCGCGCTCGAAGGCTCCGCTGCCGAGTTGCTCGACAGCGACGAGATGCGGCGCCTGTACCTCGGCGGGAGGGCCGCATGAACGGCGGGCGTGCCGCGCCGGCCGCCGGCGCATACGCATCCGCGGCGGCGCGCCCCGTGCTCGTGATGGTCGCGCTCGCGTGCGGCTTCGTGATGGCCATGCTCGACGTGACGATCGTCAACGTCGCGCTGAAGGCGATGGAAACCAGCCTGTCGATGTCGTTGACCGCGCTGGTGTGGGTCGTCGATGCGTACACGCTCAGCTTCGCGGCGCTGCTGCTGCTCGGCGGCGCGCTCGCGAACCGCTACGGGTCGAAAGCCGTCTACGTCGCGGGGCTCGCGCTGTTCGTCGGCGCGTCGGTGCTGTGCGCGGCCGCGCAGTCCAGCGGCGCACTGGTCGCGGCGCGCCTCGCCCAGGGTGTCGGCGCGGCGCTCTTCATGCCGAGTTCGCTGAGCCTGCTCACGCTCGCGTTCCCGCCGGGACCGACGCGCACGCGGATGATCGGCATCTGGGGCGCACTGGTGTCGGCCGCGATGGCGCTCGGGCCCTGCGTCGGCGGCGTGCTGGTCGACGCGATCGGCTGGCGCGGCATCTTCTGGGTGAACCTGCCGGTCGGGGCGGCCGGCCTGTGGCTCACGTACCGGCATATCGCGCGGGCGCCGCGTCATCCGGGCCCGTTGAACGCGCTCGGCCATCTGTTCGGCGCACTCGCGCTCGCCGCGCTGAGCTTCACGCTGATCGAAGGGCCCAGCGCCGGCTGGCGTTCGCCGTCGATCCTCGCCGGCGTGGCCGCGACGTTGGCCGCCACCGCGGCATTCGCATTGCGCGAGCGCTACGCGACCTCGCGCATCCTGTCGCCGGCGCTGCTCGCGAACCGGCGCTTCGTCGCGGGCAGCACGCTGGGCCTCGCGATCAACTTCGGCATTCTCGCCGAGATCTTCTTGTTGAGCCTCTATTTGCAGAACGTCCGCGGCGCGAGCGCACTCGTCGCCGGATTCGAGCTGTTTCCGCTGATGGCGATGTTCGGCATCGGCAATCTCGCGTCCGCGAAGGTCAGCGCCCGGCTCGGCGCGCGCCGCACGCTGCTCACCGGGCTCGCGCTCGCCGCGCTCGGCAGCGTGGCGCTCGTCGGCGTCGCGGCGATGCCGTATCCGGTGCTGGCGCTGGCGGTCGGCCTCGCCAACTTCGGTGCCGGCCAGGCCATTCCGGCGATGAATCTCGTCGTGATGCAGTCGGCCGATGCGGCGGACGCGAATCTCGCCGCCGCGTCGCTGAACGCGAGCCGGCAGATCGGCTCGCTCGTCGGCATCGCGATCGCGTCGGTGATCCTGCACGTGGTCGACGATCCGGACCGCGCGACGGCCGTCGGCTTCGCGGTGATCGCCGCGCTGTACGCGCTCGGCTTCGCGATCGTGTTTCGTGCGATTCACGCCGGGCCTGCCGAGCAGTCGTAGCCGGGCGCGCACGGGTATCGCCGGCAATCGGGCGCGATCGGCGCATTCGGTGTATTCCGCGTATCACGCACGCATTTTTCCTCTTGCAGCGAGGGACCTCATGCAAACAGCGATTGGCCGTAAAGGACTGATTCTGGCGGGCGGCTCGGGCACCCGGCTCCATCCGCTCACGCATTCGGTATCGAAGCAATTGATGCCGGTGTACGACAAACCGATGATCTATTACCCGCTCAGCACGATCATGCTGTCGGGCATCCGCGACGTGCTGATCATCTCGACGCCGCGCGATCTCGACGCGTTCCAGCAACTGCTCGGCGACGGCAGCCAGTGGGGCATGAGCTTTTCGTATGCGGTGCAGCCGAGCCCCGACGGGCTTGCGCAGGCGTTCGTGATCGGCGCGCCGTTCATCGGTCGCGACGCGGCGACGCTCGTGCTCGGCGACAACATCTATCACGGGCCCGCGCTGTCGTCGCTGCTGCAGCAAGCCGCCGCACGGACCGCCGGCGCGACCGTGTTCGGCTATTACGTGCGCGATCCGGAGCGCTACGGCGTCGTGTCGTTCGATGCGGATGGCCGCGCGATCGACCTCGAGGAGAAACCGCGCGAGCCGAAGTCGAACTACGCGGTCACCGGCCTCTATTTCTACGACAACGACGTCGTCGAACTGGCGAAGGCCGTGCGACCGTCCGCGCGCGGCGAGCTGGAAATCACCGACCTGAACCTCGCGTATCTCGCGCGCGGCACGCTGAACGTCGAGCTACTCGGGCGCGGCTACGCATGGCTCGACACCGGCACGCACGAATCGCTGCTCGACGCGGCCAATTTCATCCAGGTGATGCAGGCGCGACAGGGTCTGCAAATCGCGTGTCCCGAGGAAATTGCGTACCGGCTCGGCTGGATCGATGCGGAGCAGCTCGAAACGCTCGCGCACAAGCTCGCGAAAAGCGGTTACGGCCGCTATCTGCTCGATCTGCTGAGCAAGGAGGTCGCGGCATGACACGGGTGATCGAGACACCGTT
>NZ_BCPP01000980.1:0-2604 GCF_016586125.1 Burkholderia sp. E168m23 | reverse complement strand
AGTTGACGCGCCGCGCACGGAAAGATGCGCGGCGGTAGAGGCAGGACTCGGGATTCAGGCGCCCGGTTGCGCGTGCGCGGCGGCGCCGTCGATGAACCGCGCGAGTTCGATGTCGCGTTCGGTCAGGCCGTCGGCGTCGTGAGTCGACAGCGTGATGTCGACACGGTTGTACACGTTGAACCATTCCGGATGGTGGTTCATCTCCTGCGCCTTGATCGCGACGCGCGTCATGAAGCCGAACGCTTCGTTGAAATCGGCGAAGCGCAGGCGGCGCTGGATCGCGTCGCGGCCCGGCACGGCCGTCCAGTGCGGCAGGCCTTCGAGCCGGGTCTTGCGTTCTTCGGATGTGAGCTTGTGGATCATCTTGCACCTCTCGTTCGGTAACGGCGCCCACGCGCGGCTGCACCGCGCGGCGAGGCCGGCATCGTTCATTGTTTCATAGTTGCGCAAAGGGTGACGGGCGGTCGGCCGACGGCGGTCGGCGCCGCGGTACGTTACGCGTCGGCGTCGTCGGGCCAGCCTTCGCCCGTGCCGCGATGCAGCACGCGGTCGGTGTCGAGCACCGCGCCGGCCGCGAATTCGGGCAGCGCCGCGAGCCGATCGGCCAGTGCGCGGCCGTCGACGTCGGCGAGCGCGAACAACTGCGCGAAATCGTCGATCACGAAGTAAGTCTTCTGGAACGTGTCGATCCGGTACTTCGTGCGCATCACGCGCTCGAGGTCGAACCCGAGCCGGTTCGGCGCCGCGCTTTCGAGGCTGTACAGGCTTTCGCCCTTGCTCGACACGATCCCGGCGCCGTAGATCGACAGCCCGTTGGTCCCGCGCGGGTCGCGGATCAGCCCGAATTCCACCGTATACCAATAGAGGCGCGCGAGCCGCGCCAGTGCCGCTTCGTCGTCGGCGACCGCGAGCGCGGTGCGGCCATACGCCTGCATGTAGTCGGCGAACACCGGGTCGATCAGCAGCGGCACGTGGCCGAACAGGTCGTGGAAGCAGTCGGGTTCCTGCAGGTAGTCGAGCTGGTCGGGACGGCGCATCCACCAGGTGACGGGGAAACGCCGGTTCGCGAGGTGCTCGAAGAACACGCGGTCAGGCACGAGGCCCGGCACCGCGACGATTTCCCAACCGGTCGCGGGCTTCAACTGGCGGTTCACGTCCGCGAACGACGGTACACGATCGGCCGGCAGCGCAATCTTGCCGAGTCCGGCGACGAACGCATCGCACGCGCGGCCGCGCAGCAGGGCGGACTGGCGCGCATAGAGCTGCTGCCACACCGCGTGATCGACCTGGCCGTAGCGCTGCAGCGGCTGGTCGATGGTGAAATCGGCGCGGGTTTCGAGGCCCGCATCGAACTGCTCCTGCAGTTTCGCGGTGACGACGGTGGACATGATCAGGCTCTGCACGCTGGGGTTGGAACCATGCAAGTGTAGAGCGGGCTGCGCGCGGATTGGGCGCATAGTTGGCGTCGATTTGCTGACTGATGCGATAATCGCGCATCAAATCACGAATCAATGCGGAGAATGCTCATGCTGGAACTCGATCACTTCGATCTCGCGCTGCTGGACGTGCTGCAGCGCTTCGGTCGCGCGACGCATCAGCAGCTGGGCGAGGAGGTGCCGCTATCGCCGTCGCAGATCGGCCGGCGGCTGCAGCGGCTCGAGGCGGCCGGCGTGATCGAAGGCTACCGCGTGATGCTGCGCCCCGAAAAACTCGGGCTCGGCGTGACCGCGTTCACGAGCCTGAAGCTCAAGCATCACGGCGATTCGATCATCGAGCAGTTCCAGCAGCAGATCGACGTGCTGCCCGAAGTGCTCGAATGCCATGCGGTGGTGGGCGATGCCGACTACCTGCTGCGGATCGTCGCGCCGGATCTCAACGCGCTGTCGCAGTTCGTGATGAAGAAGCTGATGCGGGTGCCGGGCGTCGACAGCGTGCGCTCGAACATCGTGCTGACCACCTTCAAGCGCAACGGTGCGCTGCCACTCGCGCATCTGGCGCCCGGCGCTGCGTGACCGGGAGGCGGCAGCGGCAGGGGCGCTGAAGGTGGCACGCGCGGCGCCGCCTTCGGTGGGGCCGGATCAGGCCGTTTCGGGCTCGGTGTCGGCGTTCAGCAGATCGACGTACGCGACCGCGACGAGGTCGTCCTGCGCCACGCCGAGCTTCGCGAACACCTCGTGCGCTTCCGCTTCGCCGCCCGCTTCGTCGTCGTCGGGGCCGAGCACGACCTCGAGCTCGATGAAATCGCCGAGGCCGTCGACGCGGTCGAGGTGGATGCGCGTGCGGCCCGCGAGGTACACGTGCCGCTCCTTCGTCACGATCCCGCGCGTGGTCAGCGCGGTCGCGAGCAGCGAATGCATCGCGTCGGGGTTCGTGACCGGGCTGCGCGTGTAGTACGACGCCTTCGGGCCGTCGCGGTCGTCGCGCTGGTAGAAGATCAGCTCGGCCGGCGTGCCGTCCTCGAAGCGGCGCAGCTTGAGCCGGCCGCGCGGCACGTCATAGAAGAAATCCTGCTGGCGGTAGAACAGCGGTGCTTCGGTCGCGAGTTGGGCCGCCTGTTCGCGCAGCCGGTCGAATTCGCGGGCGCGGGCTTTGATCTCGATGTTG
>NZ_BCPP01000979.1:0-2604 GCF_016586125.1 Burkholderia sp. E168m23 | reverse complement strand
CGCGCTCACGCGCACCAGCACGATCATGCAGGGCGGCAAGCGCTGCGATTTTCGCTATGCGCTGCAACGCGCGCCGGAGAACGGCGATGCGTAACGATGCCGATACCGCGCGCATGCCGCGCGTCGACGGCGACCGCCTGTGGGCGTCGCTCGAACGGATGGCGCAGATCGGCGCGACGCCGAAGGGCGGCGTGTGCCGCCTCGCGCTGACCGATCTCGACCGCGAGTCGCGTGACCTGTTCGTGCGGTGGGCGCGCGACGCCGGCTGTACGGTGCGCGTCGACCGGATGGGCAACGTGTTCGCGCGCCGCGCAGGCCGCAATCCGGACGCCGCACCGGTGATGACGGGCTCGCACGCCGATTCGCAGCCCACCGGTGGCCGCTACGACGGCATTTACGGCGTGCTCGGCGGGCTCGAAGTCGTGCGCGCGCTGAACGACGCGGGCATCGAGACCGAGCGCCCGGTCGACGTCGTGATCTGGACCAACGAGGAAGGCTCGCGCTTCGCGCCGGCGATGGTGTCGGCCGGCGTGTTCTCGGGCGTCTATACGCTCGAATACGGGTTGTCGCGCAGCGACGGCACGGGCCGGACGATCGGCGAGGAGCTCGAACGGATCGGCTACGCAGGCGCGGAGCCGGTTGGCGGCTATCCGGTGCACGCGGCGTACGAACTGCATATCGAGCAGGGCGCGATTCTGGAACGGGCCGGCAAGACGATCGGCGTCGTGACGGCCGGGCAGGGGCAGCGCTGGTACGAGGTGACGCTCACCGGGGTCGACGCGCACGCCGGTACGACGCCGATGGCGTTCCGTCGCGACGCGCTGGTTGGCGCGGCACGGATGATCTCGTTCATCGAAGTGCTCGGCCGCCGCTACGCACCGGATGCGCGCGCGACGGTCGGGATGATCGAGGCGCGGCCGAATTCGCGTAACACGGTGCCGGGCGGCTGCTTCTTCACGGTGGAATTCCGTCACCCCGACGATGCGGTCCTCGATGAACTGGACGCGGCGCTACGCGCGGAACTCGCGCGCCTGGCCGACGAAACCGGCCTCGGCGCGCGGATCGAGCAGATCTTCACGTATGCGCCGGTGCCGTTCGCGCCACGCTGCATCGACACGGTGCGTGACGCGGCGCGCTCGCTCGGACTGTCGCACATGGACATCGTGTCCGGCGCGGGCCATGACGCGTGCTATGTCGCGCGTGTCGCGCCGACCGGCATGATCTTCGTGCCGTGCGTCGACGGGCTGAGCCACAACGAGGCCGAAGCGATTACGCCGGAATGGGCGACGGCGGGCGCCGACGTGCTGTTGCGCGCGGTGTTGCAGAGCGCGCAGGAAGCGTAAGCGCGCCGGGTGCGGCCGGATGGATGGCGCGCGTTATTTTGCCGTCTTGCGCCGCGCCATGTACGCGAGATACGCGACGATCTGGTCGAGTTCGCGATCGCTCAGTTGATCGGGCGGAAACGCCGGCATGCTGCGGCCCGGCCAGTCGCGTACCGACGCCGGATTGCGGATGTAGCGGCGCAGCGCGGCGGGCTGGAAGTAGTCGACCGGGTTCATCGGCGTGTTCAGGTCGGGGCCGGCGTGGCTGCTGCCCGCGCCGTCGACGCGGTGACACGCGAGACATTGCGTGACGAACAGGCGCTGGCCCGCGCGGGCCGGGTCGTTCGCGGGCAACGCGGTGTCGACCGCGAGCGACGGCCAGCGCGCGAGCGGTGACGATTCGATCGTGATGCGCACGATCTGGTACGGCCACTGCTCGCCGCGCACCGACGACGCGTCCGGCCCGAGCCAGACGAGATAGAACGGCCCCGCGCTGACCTGCTTGCCGGGCAGCTTCGGCCATGGATGGGCCGGGTCCTCGATCGCGAGCCACGGGATCGCGCCGGCCGGCGCGCGGCGGCGCACGAGCTCGAGCGGCAGTTGCGCGGCGAAACCGTCGGCCGCGCGCGTTTCGAGCACGCCGTCGGCCGGCAGCGGCGTGTCGCCGAGCAGCGCGGCGAACGGCACCGCGCGGAACGTCATCGGCCGCCCGTAGGCGATATCGCGCGGCACGTGGATGGCGGCCGCATCGGCGCGCGCGAGCAACGTCTGGCGGGTGAGGGCACGCGTCGTGCCGTCGGTGTCGAGTTCGAGCGTGGACTGGGCCGACGCGCGTTGCCCGAGCAGGCAAACCGTCAGCAGCACGAGCGAAAACCACTGGCGCTTCAGCATTCGTTCTCCGGGAAGGGGCGTTCCGGCGGCGGCAGGAGGCGGGACGCCGCGGCCGATGGAAGGAATCGGGCGACAGTCTAGCCGGTACGGGCGGCGCTGGCGAATTCGGCAGAGGAAAGGCGCGGCAGTTGGGGTCGGGCAGGCCCACGACGGCATGCCCGACTACCGGGCGACCGAGTGGGCGAGGTGTCGTCTGTCGCGGCGTGGTTCGGACGGCGGAAAGACGACGGGCACGGGGAGACACGCGGCCAGTCCGCGTTCACGACGACAGTGCGTTACCGGAGCGCCGTCAATGACTCGAACACGACACTTCGTTCTTCGGCATCGGCGTGTCCTGCTTCGGATCGAAATCGGCTTCGCGCAGCCCCGACGGCGTCAGCGACACGAAATG
>NZ_BCPP01000978.1:0-2605 GCF_016586125.1 Burkholderia sp. E168m23 | reverse complement strand
ATCGACAGGCGGCTTCCCGCCACACGCAGCGTGACGACATCGGGCAACACCGAGCCATCGAGCACCTGGGCGAGTCCCGGGCCGCCCGCGACCGACGACCCACGCAGGTCCGCATTGATCAGCAGCACGCTGGCATTCGCTCCCGTCAGCAGATAGGCAAGATTCGACGACACGAAGCTGCAGCCGACGCCAGCCGTCGGCCCCGTGAACAGCAGGACCTTGCCCCCGCTGCCCGGGCGACGCTCCGCGAGCGCGACCTTCAGGCTCGCACGCAATGCGCGCACCGAATCGATGCCCGCATCGTCCGGGTGCGTGGCCGCCACCGGCAACGCCGTCGAGCGAGGCCCGCCCGGTACGGCCGCCGATGCAGGCGACGACGTGACGATCGCGAGACACGGCCGACCGGTCAACCTGGTCAGTGCAGCGGGCGAATACAGTTCGCGGCGATGCAGCGACAGCAGATGCACGCCCGTCAGCGCAAGGAATACGCCGGCGAACAACGCGCCCAGAACGATGATGCCGCGCTTGGGCCAGACCGGCCGGAACGGTGCGACCGCGGTATCAACGGCCGTCACGCCCGGCGCCGCGCTGGAGATGGCGATCTCGAGCTGCTGCGCGTTGGTCAGTACCCCCGTGTACAACTGGGTGGCGATCGTCACCTGACGCGACAGTCGCACGAACTCGCGCTGGGTCGTCGGCAATCTGGCCGCCATCGCGCTCGTGTCGCGAATCTCGCGCTTCACCTGTTCGAGCTGAGCCTGCACGGTCTGGTACTGCAAGCTCTTTGGCAGGAAGCGCTGCCGGACGTCGTCCAGCGAAATCTGCAGCTCGGTCTGGTGTTCCGCGAGCGTATTGAGCCGGCTGATCAACGCGGCGCCTTGCTGATCGACGTCGATCGCACCGTTCTGTGTCCGGTACCGATTCAGATCGTCCTCGGCCTGTTGCAAATCGTGCTTGAGTGCCGGCAACCGCTGGCGCAACGCATCGAGATTGCGTCGCGCGCGGTCCGTCCGAAATGCGAGATCGCGCTGCAGATACTGTTGGACGATCGCATCGACCATCTTTTTCGCGTCGCGCGCATTGTCCGCCTGATAGCTCAGGCGAATCATCGACGGCGATTCCAGCGTCGAATCGCGATTCGGCACGACCGTCTTCAGATGCTTCGATACGTTTTCGTAGACGAGCGGCTCCGGCTGCTTGCGCACGGTGAACGCAATGCCGGGCCGTGCGCGCAACACGTCGATGCGCAATCGGCCGGCCGTCGCTTCGCCGGGAAGCCTGAACGGCACCGCTTCACCCACCTTGCCTCGCGCAAGCACGTTGTTGTCGTCATCGTAGAGCGTCCAGTTGTTCGCGTCTTCCGCGACGATCCTGAATCGCTCGCCGAGCGCATTTTTCGGCAGCAGGAATTCACCGATATCGATCCGCTCACCGCCCCACGCATAACCGGTCAGCCCCAGCGGGGCCGAAGCGAGCGTGTCGTCCACGTCGAAGCGCGACGCAACCAGCCCGCCGATCAGCGGAAACCGGCTCGCGTTACGGATATCGAGATCGGCACCGGTCGTGGAGATCGCGTTGTCGATGACCGCGCGCGAGATCAGCATCTCGCTTTCGTCGGACGCGGACGGCGAAGCCGTGATGGTTCCGGAGACATCCGACAACGAACTGATCGACGAGCCGGGCTTCGTCTGCACGCGCAAAAGCGCTTCGGCCCGGTACTGCGGCGTGGCCAGCAGCGCGTACAGCACCCCTGTCGCGAACGTCGCGCCGATCGTTGCAAGGAACACGCGACGATGCCGTCTGATCGCGTGCCAAAGCTGGGCCATGCCGGATTCATCCGGCATCCGCTGTGAATCCACGATGTTTCGTGCGGTGAGTTTCATGATTTTTTTCTGAATGATGCGACCGTTCCCGATCCTGCTCGCCGGCTATCGGCCAGTCGCTGAGACGATGAACACCGGACCTTGCTCCTCGCTGATCGTCAGCCGACGATGTGCGATATCGACCGATGCGCCATAGAGATCGGACGCGGACGTACCTGCGACCGGCAACTGCGACAGGTCGACATCGACCGTGTTGTCAGTTTCGTAGCACCAGACCACGTATTTCACGACGTTTTCGGCGCGCAATTGCAGGACGGCGACACGGCGAACCGGGTCCATGAACAGTCGCGCGCCACGTGCATTGGCGGTAAACGAGAAAAGATGCCGAACCGCGACGTATGCCGGCAATGGTGTGTTGTCCGCGTCCAGCAAGCCGAAGTTGTGCTCCATGTTCTTCGGATCGCGGCCGTCGTTGCGCATGTCGTAATAGGCGGTGAGCCCGATCTGCGCAATCCAGTCGACGAGAAGGCGCCGTACCGCGTAGCGCGCCTGGCGTTCGCGCGCCACGGGATCGTGGCCGTCGCGGGTGTGCGCCACGTATTTGTACCCATAGGTCGGATACGACCATTCGGTTGCCCAGATCGCGGGAACACCGCGATAGGTCGCGAGGTCTTGCGCGAGCGTCACATAGTCGCGCAGCACGGTCTCCGGTGCAGTCTGCCGATACGGATGCACGCTGACCGCGTCGGGCGCGGGCTGGGACGCGCTGCCGATATCGCCCA
>NZ_BCPP01000977.1:0-2618 GCF_016586125.1 Burkholderia sp. E168m23 | reverse complement strand
GACGGCCGGCGGCGGGATCATGACCGCGTCGTTCGCCGGCGACTACCCGCTGCGCTGCGGCGCGCACACGACCAACCTCGCGATCCTCGATCACACGACCTTCTTCGCGCGCGGCTTCCTCGCGCTGTGGCAGCAGGACGGCGGCACGATCGCGGGGCCGGTGAGCGAAGGCAAGGTGCCGACCACCGCGCGGCCGCTCGCCGTGCATCACAGCCCGGTGCTCGGCAGCATCGTCTACGACATCAACAAGTTCAGCAACAACGTGATGGCGCGCAACCTGTTCCTGACGATCGGCGCGGTCAGCGGCAAGCCGCCCGCGACACCCGAGCAGTCGAGCCGCGCGATCCAGGCGTTCCTGCAGAAGAACGGCATCGCGATGCCCGACCTCGTGCTCGAGAACGGCTCGGGGCTGTCGCGCGAAGAGCACGTGAGCGCGCTGTCGCTCGCCGCGCTGCTGCAGGCCGCGAATGCGAGCCCCGTCGCGCAGGCGTTCGTCGATTCGCTGCCGATCGCCGGCATCGACGGCACGATGAAGAACCGCCTCACCAACGCGGGCGTGCTCGGCAACGCGCACATCAAGACCGGCACGCTGCGCGACGTGCGGGCGATCGCCGGCTACGTCGCCGGCGCCGACGGCCAGAGCTACATCGTCGTCAGCTTCATCAACAACGATCACGCGGAAGGCGCGCGCGCCGCGCACGACACGCTGCTCGAGTGGGTCTACGCGGGCGCGCACTGACGGTGCGCGCACCGTGCATCGGGCCGCTCTGACAGGGCGGCCCGTGCGACTTCCCGCACCGCGCCGCCCGCGAAATCCTGCGCCGCGCGGTTTGAAACGCCCCCGTCACTTTCGCGCGCCGCGCCGCGCGCGCACCCTTCCCACAAAGCAGGGCCGCACCGCCCGGCCCCGTGCAGTACGGATTCCGTAGAAACCCTGTCCTCAGAGGGAACCCTCTACGCTGCCCCCTCGCCTAGCGCGTAGCGATTGCGTAGGCTGTTGGCCTGACGATATCTACAACGGGCCACACGCCCGGCCTGATGGCTTGCAGGGGAACGAAGGAGACACACGCCCATGCGATTCGACGTCGAATTGCTTCTGCTCGCGCTGGCGCCCGTCTTCCTGCTCTGCATCGCGTGGGAGGCCTGGCACCTCGCCCGCACCCGTGCGCAGGACCGCATCTATGCGTGGCGCGACACGCTGTGCAACGCGGCGCTCGCGCTGATGCACCAGGGCGCCGACAAGCTCGCGTGGCTGTTCGTGATTCCCGTCTATGCGTACTGCTACCGGCACTATCGCGTCTACACGTGGCACGACGGCTGGCTGTCGTTCGCGGTGCTGTTCGTCGCGCAGGACTTCCTCTACTACGTATTCCATCGCGCGAGCCATCGCGTGCGCTGGCTGTGGGCCGCGCACGTCGTGCACCACTCGTCCGAGCGGATGAATTTCTCGACCGCCTTCCGCCAGAGCCTGATGTACCCGGTCGCGGGCATGTGGCTGTTCTGGCTGCCGCTCGCGTTCGCCGGCTTTCCGCCGCAACAGGTCGTCGGCATCGTGCTGATCAACCTCGCGTTCCAGTTCTTCGTGCACACGCAGGCGATCGGCAAGCTCGGCTGGCTCGAATACGTGCTCAACACGCCGTCGATCCACCGTGCGCACCATGCGCGCAACGCGCGCTACATCGATCGTAATTACGCAGGCGTCCTGGTGATCTGGGATCGCCTGTTCGGCAGCTATGTCGAGGAAACGCCCGACGATCCGCCGCAGTACGGCATCGTCGAGCGGCTCGGCTCGAACAACCCGTTCGTCGCGACGTTTCACGAGTGGGTGTCGATGGCGTCCGACGCGTTGCGCGTCGACGGATGGCGCAACAAGCTGCGCGCGATTTTCGGCCCGCCCGAATGGGCGAGCGCTTATCATGCGCAGATTGCCGAGGCCGCGAACCAGGGTCCGCGCACCGAGCCGCTGGCGGCTGCGCGCGATCGATAAACCGTTTCAGCCAACGGCCGCCGCGCAGCCCGGAACCGAGCAGGCACGCGGCAGATGAGAAACACATCAGGCCATATCTACGAGGAGATCGAACGATGCAGACACAACAACACGCACCTTCCCGCAGCCGGCTGCGCATGCTGCGCACCGCGCAGGTCGCGATCGCCGGCGCCGCGCTCGCGCTGCTCGCCGCATGCGGCGGCGGTGACGACAACAACGGCAGCAGCGCGTCGAACACGCCGCCGTCGGGCGTGAAGATGCAGGTCGTGTCGTTCGGCGACAGCCTGTCCGACGTCGGCACCTACTCGCAGATCAAGCTCGGCTTCGGCGGCGGCCGCTTCACGACCAACCCGGGCCAGGTCTGGACGCAGGACGTCGCGCAGTACTACGGCGACACGCTGCAGCCCGCGAACCAGGGCGGCTTCGGCATTCCGCTGCAGGCCACCGGCGGCCTCGGCTACGCGCAGGGCGGCTCGCGCGTGACGCTGCAGCCGGGCATCGGCCATGCGGACGCCAGCGTGCCGAACCCCGACTACGCACAGGCGACCACCACGCCGATCGCGGACCAGGTCAAGCAGTACCTGACGCAGCACGGCAGCTTCAACGCCGGCCAGATCGTGCTGATCAACGG
>NZ_BCPP01000976.1:0-2619 GCF_016586125.1 Burkholderia sp. E168m23 | reverse complement strand
GCGGCGGCGGCACGTCGAGTACATGCACGCGCCATGCGTGCGGCGTTTCAACGGGAGAAGCGGAATCGGACGGAATGGACATCGGCGCGCGGCAGCCTGTGTTCTGGTCCCGGTCGGCGCGCACGCGAGCGGGCTGATCGGCGAGGACCCTGCCGGCATCCCGAACAACCTGATGCCGTACGTCGCGCAGGTCGCGGTCGGCAAGCTGGAAAAGCTGCGCGTGTTCGGCTCGGACTACCCGACGCCGGATGGCACCGGCGTGCGCGACTACATCCACGTCGTCGATCTCGCGAAGGGGCACATCGCCGCGCTCGACGCGCTCGCGAAGCGCGACGCGAGCTTCGTCGTGAACCTCGGCACCGGCCAGGGCTACAGCGTGCTGGAAGTCGTGCGCGCGTTCGAGAAGGCGTCGGGCCGTCCGGTGCCGTACGAACTCGTCGCGCGCCGCCCGGGCGACATCGCGGAGTGCTATGCGAACCCGCAGGCCGCGGCCGACATCATCGGCTGGCGTGCGACGCTCGGTATCGAAGACATGTGTGCCGACCACTGGCGATGGCAGGAGGGGAACCCGCGCGGTTTTGTATAATCCGCTGTCCATTTTCCGAGCGATCCCATGCTCAGCTTCGCGTCCGGCTTCATCGTCTCCTTGCTCGTCACGCTGTTCATCGTGCGCTACGCGCACCTTCACGAGAAATTCTCGATCGACAGCGACCTGGCCGGCGTGCAGAAATTCCATGTGCGGCCGGTGCCGCGGGTGGGCGGCATCGGGATCCTCGCCGGGGTCATCGTTGCCGCGCTGGTGCTGTTCCGGCGCTATCCGACGATCTCCGGCAGCATTCTCGGCATCGTTGCCTGCGGGCTGCCGGCGTTCCTGTCCGGCCTCGTCGAGGACCTGACCAAGCGCGTGTCGCCGCGCGCGCGGCTGCTGTGCACGATGGGCGCGGCCGCGCTCGCATTCTGGCTGATGAACATCGCGGTCACGCGCATCAGCGTGCCGCCGCTCGACTTCCTGCTCGGCTACGTGGCCATCTCGGCATTCATCACGGTGCTCGCGGTCGCGGCGCTCGCGAATGCGATCAACATCATCGACGGGTTCAACGGGCTCGCGTCGATGGTCAGCTTCATGATGTTCGCGTCGCTCGCGTATGTCGCGTTCCACGTCAACGACCCGGTCGTGATGTCCGCGTCGATCATCATGATGGGCGCGGTGCTCGGCTTCTTCCTGTGGAATTTTCCCGCCGGGCTGATCTTCCTCGGCGACGGCGGCGCGTATTTCATCGGTTTCATGCTCGCGGAGCTCGCGATCATGCTCGTGATGCGCAACCGCGAAGTGTCCGCGTGGTACCCGGTGCTGCTGTTCATGTATCCGATCTTCGAGACCTGCTTCTCGATCTACCGGAAGAAGTTCATCCGTGGGATGTCGCCGGGGATTCCGGACGGCGTGCACCTGCACATGCTCGTGTACAAGCGGCTGATGCGCTGGGCCGTCGGGACGAAGCATGCGCACGATCTGACGCGGCGGAATTCGCTGACGTCGCCGTATTTGTGGCTGCTGTGCCTCGTCGCGGTGATACCGGCGACGCTGTTCTGGCGGCATACCGTGCACCTGTTCGCGTTCGTCGTGCTGTTCGCGCTGACCTATGTGTGGCTCTATCTCAGCATCGTGCGGTTCAAGGCGCCGAGGTGGATGGTGGTGAGAAAGCATCGGCCCGGCCGCTGAACCGCGTAACCGGTTTCCGGACGAAAAAAACGCCCTGCTGGGCGCTTTTTCTCTTCTTGCCGTTCAGTTCACGGCCTGGGACCGCATCACCCGTTCGATACGACGCGCACCGACGGCACGCTCTGCAACACGGGGGCAACGGCCGTCTGGTATTCCGGCACCCAGCGCCGCAGATCGCGCCGTACCTCGTCGTCGGACAACACGCGATGCTGCATCAGCCACGGCAGCAATTCGTCGAGGAAATTGTCCGGCACTTCGCGCGCACGTGCGATCCGCAGCTTCGGGTGCGGCGTACGCGTCGTCGCCTCGTCGTCAGCGAGCAACTCCTCGTAGAGCTTCTCGCCCGGCCGCAGCCCGGTGAACTCGATGCGGATCTGTTCTTCCGAGAAACCGTACAGGCGGATCAGGTCGCACGCGAGATCGACGATCTTCACCGGCTCGCCCATGTCGAGAATGAAGATCTCGCCGCCATGCCCCATGCTCGATGCCTGCAGCACGAGCTGCGACGCTTCCGGGATCGTCATGAAGAAACGCGTGATCTCCGGGTGCGTGACCGTCACCGGGCCGCCCTTCGCGATCTGCTGCTGAAACTTCGGAATCACGCTGCCCGCGCTGCCGAGCACGTTGCCGAAGCGCACCGTCTCGAACTGCGTACGCCCGCTCGACTGCTGCAACGCCTGGCAGGCCATTTCCGCGAGACGCTTGCTCGCGCCCATCACGTTGGTCGGATTGACCGCCTTGTCGGTCGAGATCAGCACGAAGTGACGCACGTCGTGGCGGATCGCCGCCCGCGCCACGCGATAGGTGCCGAGCACGTTGTTGCGCAGCGCCTGCCATGCGTTGTGCTCTTCCATCAACGGCACGTGCTTGTAGGCGGCCGCATGGAACACGATGTGCGG
>NZ_BCPP01000975.1:0-2623 GCF_016586125.1 Burkholderia sp. E168m23 | reverse complement strand
ACACGCAGGCCGCCGCCCGGCGTCACGCCGAAGCCACCGCGGAGGCGGAAGCCATCACGCAGCATCACGCCGAAGCGATTGCCCAGGCCGAAGCCGCCGCGCAACGCCATGCCGAAGCAACCGCCGAAGCCGAAGCCATCACGCAGCGCCATACCGAAGCGATCGCCCAGGCCGAAGCGGCCGCGCAGCACCACGCGAAGGCCATTGCCGACGCCGAAGCGCTCGTCGAGGCCGTCGTCAAGGAAGCCGCGACGAGTGCGGTCGCAGCCACGGCGGTGACGGTCGAAGCCGTCGAGCCGGCACCGGCGGACACGCCGACGACGGAGCCGGCCGTACACGCAACCGCACCGGTCGAGGCCGACGCTGCCGAGGCGTCGACTGCGGCCGTCGAGGCCGAAACCGCGATCGTCCCGGCGGCGCAAGCCGACTCCGCGGTTGCAACCGACACCGCTGCCGCACCGGCCGACAAGGCGACGCTGCACGTCGCGCGCCCGTCCCAGAACGAACTCACGCTGACCATCAACGGCCAGTCGATCACGCTGCATCCGGAACAACTGGGCCAACTGATCGAGGAACTCGCGCACGCGCGTGCGTCGATGCAGCCGGAGCCGCCGCCCGGCATCCCGGCCGGCTGGCGTTTCGTGACGACGAAGAACCCGATGATGGCCGTGCAGAAGCAGTCGAACGGCGACCGCCTGCTGGTCGCCCGCCACACGGGCTACGGCTGGGTGCCGTTTACGTTCTCGCCGGACGTCGTGGTTCAGATGTACATGATGCTGACGCAGCGGTAAGCGCCGGCATCGGCACACGACACAGCCGAAAACGAAACAGCCCGACCGGTTCGCACCGATCGGGCTGTTTGCTTTCCGGCTGCCGGGAGGCATGCCTCCCGGGGCACACTCGGCGTCAGCGATCCACCGGCGCCTGCACGCGCGCCTTCCACTGCCCGCCCTTGCCGCGCCAGTAACGCCACGCGGACGCGAACGTCGCGCCCACATAGAACAGCGCGACGAGCGGCAGCGCGGGCGCCCACAGCGGCGAGCGCCGGTAGTAGCGCAGCATCGGCGCATACGCGGCGCACATCGACGCCCATGCGAGCCAGGCCGGCCACGCACGCGCGCCGTAGGCGAGCGCAGCGACGGGCGGCACCAGATAGATGATCGTCATCCCGAGCAGCGTGCCGGCCAGCAGCAGCGGCGAATAGTGCAGTTGCGTGAACGCGGTGCGCGCGATCATGTTCCAGATGTCGCGCCAGCTGTCGTACGGGCGCAGCGACACGCTGCGATCGGCGAGATCGAGCCGGATCGGATGGCGGCCGCTGCCGCGATGCTTGATCTGCGCGGCGAGGCTGCAGTCGTCGATCAGCGCGCCGCGAATCGATTCGATGCCGCCCGCTTCTTCCAGCGCCGTGCGCTTCACGAGCATGCAGCCGCCCGCGGCGCCGGCCGTCCGGTTGCGCGGGTTGTTGATCCACGAGAACGGATACAGCTTCGCGAAGAAGAACACGAACGCCGGAATCAGCGCCTTTTCCCAGAACGAGTCGCAGCGCAGCCGCACCATCAGCGATACGAGATCGCGATGCTCGGCCTGTGCACGCGTGACGAGCTGCGCGACGGCGTCGGGCGGATGGCCGATGTCGGCATCCGTCAGCAGCAGGTAATCGGCCGGCAGGCCGAGCGTCCGCACCGCCGCGATCCCCTGCGACTGCGCCCACACCTTGCCGGACCAGCCGGCCGGCAACGGCTTCGCGCTCAGCACCGTCAGCCGGTCGGCACGGTTGATCGCGAGCGCGGCCGCGCGGGCCGCGTCGGCGGTACCGTCGTCGCTGTGGTCGTCGACGATGATCAGATGGAAGTCGCCCGGATAGTCCTGCTCGAGCAGCGAAGTCGCCGCACGGGCGATCACGTCGGCTTCGTTGCGCGCCGGCACGACCGCCACGACGGCCGGCCAGCCGGCCTCGGCCGCCGCGCCGCGGGCTTCCGGCGGCAGCGGCCGCGCGGGCTGCGCGCGCCAGAAGCCACCGCGCGCGACGAGCAACACGATCCAGATCACCAGCGACAGGCCGGACACGAGGAAAGCGATCGCCAGCATCATCGGCCTGCCTCCTGCCGGGCGCCGGCGGGTTCGGCATAAATAGGGGTCGGGAACAAAACACCCGAAACCCCACGAGCGGAAGGGCAATACGCGTAAGAATCGACGGTCATCGAAGGGCCTTGAAATGAGCGCGATGGCGGGCAGCCGGAGCGGCCGCCGGCGAAACCGCGCAGTTTACCGGGTTCCGCGCGCGCCAGCGCCGACGCGGCTCTCCCACAATTGCAACGGTGCCGACACAGCACCAAAGCACGGACGGCCCGATAGGGTTAAAATGCGCGATTAATTCGGGGTTCCGGGGCCTGGCCGGCCGGTTCGTTCCTGCCTTCATAACATCAAGCCGGGGCGAGCAAGCGCGTGCCAGCGCCTCGAACCCCGGCGTCTGTCGTCGGAGTTCGCTCACCTATGCGAGTCATCCTTGCCCAGCCCCGCGGCTTTTGTGCGGGGGTTGTCCGTGCGATCGAGATCGTCGATCGCGCGCTGCAACAGCACGGTGCGCCGGTCTATGTGCGTCACGAGATCGTGCATAACC
>NZ_BCPP01000974.1:0-2624 GCF_016586125.1 Burkholderia sp. E168m23 | reverse complement strand
GCATGTTGCCGCCGGTGTGATCGGAGATCAGCCCCTGGATCAGCGGCACGACCGCGCCGCCGACGATGCTCATCACGAGGATCGAGCCGCCGTATTCGGTGTCCTTGCCGAGACCGTCGATCGTCAGCCCGTAGATCGTCGGCCAGCACGGGCCGAGGAAGATGCTCACGCACACGGCCGCATACACGGCGGTGATGTTGTGCACGCTGATCGTGTACGCGAGCAGCGCGATGCACAGGATGCCGTAGACGATCAGCACCTTGGCCGGGCCGACGCGCTTCATCACGAGCGTCGCGATCAGCTTGCCGACGAAGAACGCGAAGAAGGTCGCGAGCAGGTAGCGCGACGCGCCGCGCTCGGTGAGGCCGCCGATCTGCATCGCGAGCCGGATCGTGAAGCTCCACACGCCGACCTGCGCGCCGACATACAGGAATTGCGCGACCACGCCCGCGACGAAGCGCCGGTTGCCGAACAGGCGCGCGAGCGTGCCGCGTGCGTCGATCCGGTGCGTGACCGTACTCGCCGCATTGCCCTTGCACGCCGGATAGGGCGTAAGCGCGAACACGATGAACACCGCGACGAGCACGACGATCAGCCACTTGTACGGCTCGAGCGTGGCCTGGATCATCGCGAGCTGGTGCGTGTGCGCGTCGGCGGCCGACATCGCCGCGAGCTGTGCATGCGACGCGTCGCCTTCCTTGAAGATCAGGAAGCTGCCCATGTAGACGCCGGCCATCGCGCCGAACGGATAGAACGTCTGCGAGATGTTCAGCCGCCGCGTGCTGGTGTCGCGCGGGCCCATCAGCGTCGAATACGAGTTCGACGCCGTTTCGAGGAACGACAGGCCCGCGGCGATCACGAACAGCGCGACGAGGAACATCCCGTACTTCGCCATCGACGCGGCCGGGAAGAACAGCAGGCAGCCGGTCGTGTAGAGCAGCAGGCCGACGAGGATCGTCGTCTTGTAGCTGAACTTCTTCACGACGGTCGCGGCCGGAATCGCGAGGAAGAAATAGCCGAGATAGAACGCGGACTGCACGAACGCCGATTCGAAATCGGACAGGAAGAACGATTTCTTGAACTGCGCGATCAGTACGTCGTTCAGGTTCGCCGCGGTGCCCCACAGCGCGAACAGGCAGCACAGCAGCGTGAACGCGAAGAGGGGCGTGCGATTCAGGTAATAGCCGTCGGGGGCGTGTTCGATCCGGGTTCTGCTCATGGGTGTCTCCTTCCCAATGTCTCGTCGATGAAGGCGCCGGTCAGAAGCCGGCGTCGCGGAGGAAGCGTTCGAACGTCGCGGCGTCGGCGTACGACTTCTGCGTGCCGAGGCCCGTGACCGAATGCGCGGCGTACGCGGACGCGTAGCGCATCGCATCGACCGCGTCGCGCGACGCCGCATAGCAGCGCGCGAAGCAGCCGATATACGCGTCGCCGGCGCCCGTCGTGTCGCGCGCGTCGACCGGGACGCCCGGCACGTGATGCACGCCGTCGCGCGACACCAGTAGCGAACCGTTGCTGCCGAGCGTGACGAGCACGTGCTTGAGCCCGCGTGCGACCAGCGCTTCGGCGGCGCGGGCGGCGCTCTCGCGCGAATCGACCGGCATACCCGACACGATCGCGAGCTCGGTTTCGTTCGGCACGAAGAACTCGACGGAACGGATGCGTTCGAAATCGAGGTCGGCGACCGCCGGCGCGGGATTCAGCAGCACCGGAATGCCGTGCCGCGCGCCGAATTCGATCGCGTGATAGACGGTGTCGAGCTCGATCTCGAGCTGCAGCACGATCAGCGCGCATTCGGCGAGCATCGGCGTGGCCGCGTCGATGTCGGCCGGCTGCAGGTGGCGGTTCGCGCCCTTGACGATCAGGATGCTGTTGCTCGAATCGGGCTCGACGAAGATCGGCGCGACGCCGCTCGGCACGCCGGCGACCTTGCGCACGTGCGTGGTGTCGATGCCTTCGCGTTCGAAGTTGCGGATCGTGTTGTCGGCGAACACGTCGTCGCCCACCTTCGTGACCATCACGACGCGCGCGCCGAGGCGCGCGGCCGCGACGGCCTGGTTCGCGCCCTTGCCGCCGCAGCCGAGCTCGAAGTTCGGGGCCTCCAGCGTTTCGCCCCGGACGGGCATGCGCGCGACATAGGTCACGAGATCGACCATGTTGCTGCCGATGACGGCGATTGTCTCCATCTGCGTCTCTTCCTTGGTATGGGGGCGCCGCGCGCACGTGGTCGGCGGCGGGTCGCGACAGGTGATAATAAAATCACATTGAATGTGAAAATGCAATCCTGTTGTGTTAGAAGGGTCACTTTCTGGTGGATGGTCTGAGGATGGGGAAGCGGCTAAGCCGGGTTTCGCGCCTCTCCGTGAACTGCCTGCGGCCGGCGCCTTCACCGTCGATCCAGTTTGGCTATTGCTTCATGCGAATTTCGGATTGTTCCGCTATTGCTCCCACTCGATTTCCGCGACCGCGGCACACGTCGGCGAAACTGAGCCTTCCGCGCATTCCCGATTGCTCCGCGAACAAAAAAATGATCGATTCGATCATATAAGGGTTTTCATTGACTGATATCGTCATGAAACAGGCTAAAATGCACACATCGAGCAGTTGTTTTGATTGAAGCGATC
>NZ_BCPP01000973.1:0-2627 GCF_016586125.1 Burkholderia sp. E168m23 | reverse complement strand
GGCGTCGAGAACTCGGCCGACAATTTCTCGCAGGCCAAGGACCGGCTCGGCAATCTGCTCTCCGTCTCCGAGACGCTGATCGAGCTCACCGCCGCGACCGGCATCGAATCGCCCGACACGCGCCTGATCGACACCGCGCGAAGCACGGCCGCCGCAATCAGCAAACTCTTCGAGGACGCGGTCGGCCGCGGCGACATCACGCTCGACGCGCTCTTCGACACGCACTACGAACCGATTCCCGGCACCGACCCGCAGCAGTTCATGACGCGCTTCACGGCGTTTACCGATCGCGTGCTGCCCGCCATCCAGGAGCCGGTGCTCGACGTCGACGCACGCGTCGTCTATTGCGCGAGCTTCGACCGGCAGTGCTACCTGCCGACCCACAACCGCAAGTTCTCGCTGCCTCAGCGCTCGGACGCCGCGTGGAATGCGGCAAATTGCCGGAACCGCCGGATCTACACGGACCGCACGGCGCGCATGTCCGTGGCGCATGACAAGCCGTTCCTGTTGCAGACCTATCGGCGCGACATGGGCAACGGCCAGTTCGCGCTGATGAAGGACGTGTCCGCGCCGATCGTCGTCGGCGGACGGTCATGGGGTGTACTGCGGATCGGCTACAGCGTTTGAACCGGCGCGCGCGGGCCGCGCGCCTTACTGTTCCAGCCCCACGCCCAGCGGCCGCTGGTCGCTGCGGCCGTGATCGTCGACCACCCGCACCGTATAGCTGCCGGCCGTGCGCGGCTGCCAGAACAGCGCATCGCCCGGCGCGCTGCGGCCGACGTACGCGTCGTTGACGAACCAGTACAGCGCATGCGCGCTCGCATCGGCGGTCGCGTTGAACGCGATACGCGTTTCGTCGGTGCTTTTCACGCGCATCGCATACGTACTGCCGCGCAGCGGCGACGTGATGCGCGGCGGGTCGCCTTCGACCTGCCCGGCATCGCGACACGCCGCATTCTGCGGCGGCCGCCGGCGCGGAATGCCGGCCTGCGCGAACACCTGCTGCAAATCCGACGGCCAGAACTCGAAGACTTCCGTATGCGTGCGCTTGCCGTCGTACGGCGGGCACGCGGCCTGCCCCGTCGCGTCGTCGATCACGACGGGCCGGTGCACGGTGCTCACGCGGATCGGCGACGTGCCTGGAATGAACCACGTCCAGCCCTGCTGCGGACACCACTCGTTCGGCAGGTCGCCGCTCGCGAGACAGACCCGCACGCGCTTCAGGTTCGGCGGCACCGCGCGCGGCGGCTCGACGAGCGTACGTTCCGCATTCATCGCATCGACGCCCTGAAAGAACAGCGGCGCGGCCGCATCGACACCGACGAACGCGGTATTGGTCGAATTGTCGAAGTTGCCGACCCACACGACCAGCACGTACGGGCCGAACACGCCGGCCGTCCACGCATCGCGGAACGACCATGACGTGCCGGTCTTCCAGTACACGGGCACGCTCGACGGCTGCGCGCCGCTCGTCTCGTCGGGGCGCAGGTGCTGGCGCAGCATGTCCATCGTCATGTAGCTCGCTTCGGTGCTCAGCAGGCGTCGGCCGGGCAGCGCCGGTTCGTCCGCGCGCAGCCGCAGCGGCCGGAACTCGCCGCGATTCGCGAGCATCGCGTAGAGCGCCGCGAGATCCTGCATCGTCACTTCGCCGCCGCCGAGCACGAGCGCGAGCCCGTAGTGCTGCGCGCTCGCGAGCCGGCGCACGCCGGCGTCCTGCAGGAACCGGTACAGGTCCGGCGACTTGAGCTGCGATGCGACCCACACGGCCGGCACGTTGCGGCTGCGGTTCAGCGCGTCGGTCGCCGTGATCGGCCCGAGGAAATGACCGTCGAAATTCTCCGGCGCGTAAGGGCCGAACGAAGTCGGCACGTCGCGCAGCACGGTCTGCGGATGCAGCACGCCCTGGTCGAAGCCGAGCGCATAGATGAACGGCTTGAGCGTCGAGCCCGGCGAGCGCCGCGCGAGCGTGCCATTCACCTGCCCGTCGATCGTCCGGTCGAAGAAGTTCGCGGAGCCGACCAGCGCCTTCACGCCCATGTCGCGCGTATCGACGAGGATGGCCGCTGCGTTGCGCACACCCCGCGTATCGTTGCGCGCGACGTAGCGTGAAATCTGCCGTTCGAGCGTGCGTTGCAGGTCGAGATCGAGCGTCGTCACGAGCCGCGCGCCGCCATCGCTGCCGTCATCGCGATCGCCATCGGCCGCCGTGGCGCCCGACGTCGTTCGCCACGCGCTGCGCGCGGCGAGCGCCTGGTCGACCGCATGCGGCGCATCGAACGGCAACGCGGACAGCGGCCGCATCGCGAGCGGCAACGCGAACAACGGCGCGAGCGACGCATCGCGCGGATGCTTCGTCAGCCAGCGCGCATACAGCCGGTTGCGCGACGCGGCCAGCGCGCGGTTGATCGCGTCCTGCCCGCCGCGCACGCGCCGCGCCGGGTCCTGCGGAATCACCGCGAGCGCGAGCGCTTCGGGCAGCGTCAGCGCGTCGGGCATCCGGTCGAAATAGACGACGCTCGCGGTGCCCGCGCCTTCGACGTTGCGGCCGTACGGTGCGTCGTTCAGATACGCTTCGAGAATCTGCCGCTTCGAGTAGAACAGTTCGAGTTGCACCGCACGCGCGACCT
>NZ_BCPP01000972.1:0-2642 GCF_016586125.1 Burkholderia sp. E168m23 | reverse complement strand
CCCGGTTCAGACGAGTTGACGGAAACACGGCGCGCGGAACGGATCGCCGGCCTTCAGCCCGGCGAGTTCCTCGACGAACAGCACGCCGGCCGGCGTGAATCCTGAGCGGCTTTCGTCGGGCAGCGGGCTGAACACCGCGTTGTCGCCGAAAAAGCGCAGCACGAGCGTATGGCGATCGGGGAAATCCGCATCGACCGCGCCGCCGCCGTGCAACACGCCCGGATGGAGCAGCAGCACGTCGCCCGGCTTCGTTTCCCACGACAGGATGTCGTACGCATCCGGCGCTGCGCGACGCTCGGCCTCGATGTTCGGCAGGCGCGGCCACACGTCGCCGCCATGCAACGGGTCGGTCGGATCCTCGGCGTTCTGGAACGTCGTGCCGTCATGCCGCACGCCGTGGTGCGAGCCGCGCACGATCTCCAGCGCATTGCGCTTCGGTACGTGTTCGAAGCTGATCCACGCGTTGCCGAAATGCATCCCCTGCCACGGCAGGTACGACGTGTCCTGGTGCCACGGCGAGCGTGCGCTCTTGCCGCCGGCCTTCATGAACAGCTCCTCGGCGAAGTACCACACGTGCTTCGAGCCCCACAGGTCGGCGAACAACTGCCCGAACGGCAGCGTGCCGACCAGCGCGTCGAGCCGCTCCTTCGCATACGGGTTCGCGTTGTCGTTGTGCGACTTGTATTCGGTGCCGTCGAGCAGCGTCGTCGCCATCGGGCCCGGATTCTCCATTCCCCAGTCGAACACCGCGCGGCATTGCGCGAGTTGTTCGTCGTTGAGCACCCCTTCGATGAGCACGGCTCCGTCCTCGAAGAACGCCTTTCGCTTCATTGCATCCATCGTCTATCTCCCGATTCGTTCAGCCACAACCGGCAGCTCGTCTTCACCGCCGGCACATCAGTAGAACATGATGACTATGTTAGGTCATCATGACAAAAATAATTAAAAGAAAAAGACGGGGTATTCCCTGTTTCGTCTGCATGATCGAACGTCTGTGGCCGCCCGCCGCCGGCCCGGTATGACAATCGGCTTTCGGCCTTCATACAGGCGCACGACAACGTGCGGCCGCCGCGTCTTCGCGCCTTCAACCGCGCACGCGGTCGAACACCGTGTGCGTGATGAAGCCGACCAGTACCGTGTCGGCCAGCGTGTCGTCGGTAGGGCGTGCTTCGGCCGCACCGTGCGAGTGCATGCCGTCGCACAGCGCGGTCAGGCCGAGCGCCAGCACCTGCGTGGGCAACGGCAGCGATACACCGACCCGCGCCGCATACGCGTCGATGCACGCGGCCGCGAGCGCGCGCCGGTCGTGCAGCAACGCGCCGAACCGCGCACGGAACTGCGGATCGCGCGCCGCCTGAAGCTGCGCGTCGAGCCACATCAGGCGCGATGCAGGCTGCGTCGTGCCCCTTCGCCAGTACGCAAGCATCGCGCGCTGCGCATCGTCGTCCGGGTCGTGCGCGCCGACGATCCGCTGCAATGCCGCCGCAGCCTCGTCCTGATCGCGCCCCAGCAACTCGAACAGCACGTCGGCCTTGCCGCGGAAGTTCGAGTAGAACGCGCCACGCGTGTGTCCGGCCGCCGCAGCAATGTCTTCCACGCTCGCGGCCGCATAGCCTTTCTCCGCGAAGATCACTCGCGCGGCGTCGATCAGGCGTTCACGCGTCGCATCGCGCCGCTCGGCGCGGGTCAGGCGAACCCGGTCCATCCGCGCGCTCCGCGTTCACCGCAGCCGGACCGGCAACCGGCGCGAGCCGCTTCCACTTCCTCAGTACAGCTACTCATTTCGGATACGACAAGACGCTCGCGTTCGCACTGCTGCGCCCGGTGTCTCGCTCCAGTGCGCAATATGCGTAATAGAGCGCGACGGTGAGGTACGACCAGGTCAGCAGCGCCAGTACATAGAAATTGAACACGACGTTGGTTTCCTCGCCCGGGATCTTGTAGAAATCGTAGATGCACGCGATCGCCTGCGAGGCGACGAGCGCGAGCGTCGTCGTCAGCGCATGGAGCGCGTGGCCGGCACGCACGAGCCGCCACACGAAACCGGCAAGATAGATCGACATCAACGTCCACATCGCCACGTAGAAGTACGGCAGCGCGTGCTGCAACACGCCGGCCACGAGCGCGACCGTCCCGAGCGTCGCGAGCACGAACAGCGTCACGTCCTGTCGCATCGACGGCCGGTAGCCGTGCGTGACGGCCATCAGGCCGGCGACCGCGATCACCGGCATCCCGAACCCACGCGAGAACGCGTCGAGAAAGTGCGAAATGAAGTACGACACCGGCGATTCAGTCGCGAAGAAGATCACGGCATTGGACGCGGAGATCGTCACGATCCACCACTCGATGCCGATCAGGAAGTTGCGCTTGCGCACGAACTTGAAGCCATAGACGCCGGTCGTCATCGCAAGCGTCGCGCTGGAAAGACAAAGGACAAGTGATCTGTGATCCATGATTCGAACTCCCGAGGTCGGTTGCTTCCGTTGATTCACTGCCTCGCGGGGCTGAGGCTTGCCAGATAGGCTGCGACCGCCGCGCGGTCATCCGCCGACATCGCCTGCGCGACGCGCTGCATCGTGCCGGTCGCCTCGCTGCGCGAACCCGTCGCGAATGCATCGAGCTGCGCGAGCAGATAATCGTAG
>NZ_BCPP01000971.1:0-2640 GCF_016586125.1 Burkholderia sp. E168m23 | reverse complement strand
TCGACAGCATTGCGAGTCCATCGGCGCGTCCGGTGTTGGCATCGAGAAATCCGTGATGACGATATCGCAGGCGACTGGGCCAGGATTGACATCAACTCGCTCGAGTCGCGCGCCTCTCCCACGACCTCCATGCCATTCTGCTCAATCAGAAGACGGCAACCGAGCAACATGATGGGATGGTCGTCTGCGAGCACAACGCGCCAAGCCATTTCAGAATCTCCCAAATTAATTTCGGCAAATTTTAGCAAGTGATAGACCGCTTATGCTCATCAAAGAATAAAACCAGAATGCGCCTACGCGCTTGGATTGAAAATAAGCATTGGCTGATATGTAAAATGGACGCTTTGCCTTATAGTCTTATCGGGATTTATCAGGTTTGTATTTGCCTTCTACTAGTAAATTTTTTGGGCGATTTTTTGGTGAGTATGGCGGTAATTAGAATGCTAATCGTTACAGCTCTTTTTTGGGGTGTTTCGGTACCGGGCGACGTTGCAAATGGCATCGAGGATGAAGCCGAGTAGATTCGAGAAGTCGGATGCAAGGAGGAGGAATGAGAAGCGCTTGGGTGGACGGTAAGGCAGTGATCGTGGAGGTGGGTTCCAGTGATTACCGACATATCGAGTCGGCGGCGCGGAAGCTCGGGTATACAGTGCAGGAATTTCTGCTGCTGAGTGCGTCTCTGATTGCTTCTGTCGTGCATGGACAGGGGGCCGCCCAGGATTGAAGCGGTGCGGCGTAATCGGACGGGTCCGGTATCGTGCGGACCACACGGGAGTGACGTCGCAGCATGGATTCCGCATCGGATGACATGGCACGTCTTCACGTTACGGACGGTGTCGGATATCCTGGCCAGCCCCTTTCGGAAATCACGAGCCACCCGCCAAGCCCGGTGACAGCACCAGGGATCATGACAGCACCAAGGCGAACACCATGCCGAGCTTGGGGGGCAAAACCCCCAAGTCAGTTACAAAACTTCCGAAGATTGATCGCTGCGTTTATAGGAAAAAGAGGCTTCCTTGCCTTTCGATGTTGGAAGAGTGATCGCAACCACCGGAACTACAATTCCATATTCCTGATAGAAGGTTTTTTGATCGATTTTTGCATTGATTAGGGCCTGATTGTCGCCGGTTATGTAGAAAAACGAATGAATCGGAAGTTTTTTGCCATTGTTTTGCTTCCATGTAGCCACGCGCAACTCGTTTTGGATATCCCACCATGGCGAAAGCATCTTTTGCCTCGCCAGAATGCTTTGATAAAAATGATCTGCGGTACCTGAGTGTCCTTTGGTGACATCCCAGCCGCATTGATCGCTGTATTTTATCTTTAGCGAATCAAAATGTTTTATCCATTTTTGAGCATCTGTGATTCCCTGCTCGATGCAGGGACGGCTCTCGGTAGGGTAATTGGCGGACGCGCCGCAACCATTCCCAGGGCGCTGGTCGGTGCCTCCATCCATTGAATAAGCACAGAGAACCATGATGCTGTCTTTGCCTTGAAGCGTGCTATATCCGGGGTATAGTATGAATCCATTCTTATAACCAAAAACAAGCTTTGAAAAATTACTGTCGGCTCTGATCCACGAGAAAGAGACGCCGCCACTCGCTTGTGAGGCCGGGCTTGGGTTCCATGGCCGGAATGCGGGACTTTCCACGGTGGCGCGCAACATTACTCCGCTACACAGGAAAGCTGGTCGATACTGGCCGCCGCAGCTTTTGGGAGTTTTGTAATACCAATCGTATAGCTGGCTGATCGCAATAGGTCCGACGTAGTCGATAACTTTTGCTTCTGCCTGGGTGGCGGTGTTTTGTGCGAGTGCAGTTTGGCTGAGAAAAAAGATTGCTATTGAAGATAATAAAAGTTTGAATAAATGATTCATGGTGATGCTGTTGGTGGAAATTGGCTGGCGGCACCCTTTTTGCGATTTTTAATCGCCATTTTTCTGTTCGATAAATTCCTCCGTATCGTTCGGGTGTTTTAGGAGTTGTCGTGTCGACTCTCGCCCTGCGGCGCTGACGGCAAACCACGGGGCGCGCGTTGCACAACGCTTGGAAAGAGAGATCGGCGTGCATGCCCGTGAGCATTGATCTTCCACGATGCCTCGGTTGCCAACCACCGAAACACCGACATTCGGTGCTCCAAGGATGCTATGCATCTAATCCGTCGCTACGCGGCGCGGAGGGGGCAACGCCAACTGGATATATGTAACCGCCCGACCGGGACGATAAGCGTGTTCGCTTCGAAACGCTGCTAGATAATTCTGGAACTAGAGAAATTTCCGAAATTACAACAGCGCGCCGACTATGTATTGAGGCTGCTCTCCAGATGCCGGTATTCTGCTGCCAACGCAACCGATTTTAAAAATCTTGCGAATTGTTTTGATGGTTGTCGGTTTGTGTTGTAACTATTGGAATTGATTGGTATGCGACGTAAATTTGTTTCAGGCACGGTGTTGCACGTGGGGGCGCGCGAGCTGTATAAGGTTTCCGTCTTTCTCGCGACGGTCGCTGGCGGCGGGTGTGGTGTCCTGTTTTCTTCTGCCGCGTATGCGCATAATCCATACATTGGATATGAAACCCCGGTGGCCAGCAATTGTATAAATAGCGGCGTGCTATTTGAAAATTGCGCTAGATGGGATAATTC
>NZ_BCPP01000970.1:0-2643 GCF_016586125.1 Burkholderia sp. E168m23 | reverse complement strand
TTCGTGACGACGTGATTGCTGTTCCACGAATGCTGCGGCGTGCAGCGTTCGTAGCGGCCGCTCGGCAGCTTGCGACGGCCGAGCCCGTAGTGCTCGACGTAGTTCACCACCTCGAGCAGCGACGCGCCGTAGACGGCCTGGATCACGAGGAACGGGATCACGACCTTGCCGGCCAGCGCGATCGCGAGGCCCCATACGACGGCAGTCATCGCCCACGCATGCAGCACTTCGTTGCGCCAGGTCCACGGCGAATGCCCGAGCCGCTCGAGGCGGGCCTTTTCGAGCCGCCACGCGGAGCGGATGCTGCCGATCACCGTGCGTGGCAGGAACGCCCAGAACGATTCGCCGTAGCGCGCGCTTGCCGGGTCCTCGGCGGTCGCGACGCGCACGTGATGGCCGCGATTGTGCTCGACGTAGAAGTGGCCGTACGCGACCGGCGCCAGCGTGATCTTCGCGAGCCAGCGTTCGAAGCGGTCGGTCTTGTGCCCGAGCTCGTGCGCGGTATTGATCGAGATGCCCGTCGCGGCGCCGAGCGACAGCGCGAAGCCGACGTAGTCGTACCACGCGAGCGCATGCGTGCCGACGATCCACACGCACATGAAGAACGCGACGTATTCGACGAAAGTCGCGAGATAAACGATGTACCGGTAATAGCGTTCGCGTTCGAGGTGCGGCACGACGGCTTCGGGCGGATTGTCGCGATCGTCGCCGATCAGCGTGTCGAGGATCGGGATCACGCCGAACGCGAACAGCGGGCCGAACCACCAGAACACGTGAAGGCCCGTCGACAGCGCGAGCTGTGCGGCGAGGATCGGCAGCGTGATCGTCAGCGCGCCGAGCAGCCACAGATAACGCTTGCCATCCGACCAGCCCGAAGCCGGTGCATTGGTCATTGCCATTGTCTCCCTCCAGTCGGCCGGCCCGCGGGCGGCCGCATGCAAGTTTGTTCGAATCCTCGTGGTCCGCGACGCGCGCGGTGGCACCGGATCGTCGTCCGGTTCTGCCTGTTATACGACCGGTGCGCGCGCTTGCCAAACTCCGGCGCTAGGCTTGGCGCTCCAAACGACGGGCCGCGCGCAATGCGGGCCGCTGCGGACCGACGCGCGCTGATTGAAACATGCGGCCGACGCGGATTGGCGCGCAGGCGGGTGCGTCGTTTGTCGGACGAATGGCTCGACGTGCGGCGACCCACGCCGGTGTGAAGGGGCTGCAACAAATGTTGCATCGCAATAAAGCGGCCGGTGAAGTATGGGCGCGGCGTGTTTTTTGTTGGCTTATATTACGGAGCATTACGGTCGCAGCGACGCAATGTTATGCGGCTCAAAACCTGATGGCCGCGCATCGCAAGGAGAACGAGACGATCCGTCCGATGACGGCCGCATGTTCACCCTCCGGCAGCCAGCGTCCGCACACCGATGCTGCAACTGCACACTGATCGACGTGTGTCGCCGCTGATGACATCCGCCGCCTTTCGATCCGCGCCAGCGTTTGAAAATTACGATTTGACTCATGCCCCGCTTTCGGTTGAAGCTAATAGCTTGCTGTCCGAAGGGGGCTGTGCCTGCATGAGTTCGACCTTGACCGTTCGTCGTATCGCTGCCGATCAGGGCGGCGTGTATCGCGAACTCCGCGCTGCATCGCTGCGTGAGCCCTACGCGCCCGGCGAAGCGCCGGAGGCCGAATTGCTGACCGTCGAAGCGGACGCAGCGTCGGCGATCGCCGCGCAGCGCGCCGTGTCCGACGAGTCGACGACTTTCCTGCTGTACACCGAAGGCCATCCGGCCGGCATGATCGGCGCGTATTTCGACAACACGCCCGATCGGCGCGCGTTCGTCAGCGAACTGTGGGTCGCGCATGCGGTGCGTCATCTGCGCGGTGGCGTGCTGCTGCTGGAGACGGCTACCGCATGGCTCGCCGAGCGCGGCGCCACCGACGTTTACGCGTGGATCGCCGACGCGAACCGCAACGCGGTCCGCTTCTACGAGCGCGCGGGTTTCGGCAACACCGGCGAACATGCGCCGATCGCGCGGATGCCCGGCGCGATGAAATCGCTGTTCGTGTCGCAGGTGAAGCACTGACGCGGCCTCGACATCCCCAGCCCCGCGCGGCGCGATGAAAGCCCGATCGCCCGCCGGCCCGCCCGCCTGCCGGTTGCGCGTCCGCCCGGGCCGCAGCAACCCCGAGTCCCAAAAATAATGGCCGCACGCGTGGACGCCTGTAAAATACGCAAAAAATTTTTGCAGAGTGTCCATGTCGCTTAAAAAATCGCCATTCTTCGAGCTGCGCAGCGGATCGGTCGATACGTTGCTGTTCACCGTGAAGACGACCGATCTCGATGCGTTGCGTGCCGAACTGGTCAAGCGCTTCGAAGCGACTCCCGAGTTTTTCGCCGACGATGTCGTCGCGATCGACGTCCGCCGCCTGGCTGACGGCGAACGCGTCGCGCTCGCGGACATCCGCCAGATGCTGAACGACGTGCGGATGCGTCCGGTGGGCGTCGTCGCGCTGGCAACGCAGGGCTGGGCGGGGGAAGCCGGCCTGCCGTTGCTGGAGGCGCGCGATCGCCGCGCGCCGGCCGCGAAACCTGCCGACGAAGCGGAACCGGCGGCCGTGCCAGCCGTCGAGACCGCCGCCGCTCCGGCA
>NZ_BCPP01000969.1:0-2652 GCF_016586125.1 Burkholderia sp. E168m23 | reverse complement strand
CTGCTCGATCGCAGCGCGCCAGTGGCGGAAGCTCATCATCTCGTTGCAGCCGAAGTTGTCGATCAGGCTCTGATAGACCTTCCAGTTCACGCCGGCCTGTTGCAGCCGGTCGGCATAGGTCGTCCAGGTCCAGCCCTGGCTCGACGGGCCGATGTCGTTGCCGCCGTTGAACTGGTTGTTCAGCGCGGCGATCTTCACGCGGCTGCCATCGGCCGGGCTGATGCCGTTCGGGCCGTTGGTGCCGCTCCAGTAGAACAGGCGGTTCGCGATCGTGCCCGTGTGCATCCCGCAGTGGTAGTGGTCGCACAGCGTGAACGCATCGGCGAGCGCGCGCTGGAACGGCACTTCGGCTGCGTCGTAATAGCCCATCGACAGCGGCGTCTTCGCGTCGGGCCAGCGGTTCATCCGGCCGTGATCCCACGCGGCCTGCGCGTCGGCCCACGTGTGCGGCGTGCCGCCCGCGCGCTGCGCGTTGCCCTGGCGCGCGTCGAGGTGATACGGCGTCACGGTCGCGGCGGGCGTCGCCTTCGTGTACGCCTGGTAGAACACGTCGCGGCCGTTCGGCGACGGCACCGCGAAGCGGTCGCCATAGCCGCGCACGCCCTTGAACGTGCCGAAGTAGCTGTCGAACGCGCGGTTCTCCATCATCAGCAGCACGACGTGCTTGACGTCCTGGATGGTCCCCGTTTCGTGGAAGGCGGGAATCGCGAGCGCGCGGCGAATGCTCGGCGGAAACGCGGAGAGCGCGGCGGCGGCGAGGCCGGAACCGGCGGTCTGCTGAAGGAATTTGCGGCGTGACGTCATGGCGTTCGTGTCCTGTGAGGGTGGGAGCGGTCGTGCGTTCGTCTGGGGGTGCCCGGGCGTCGTCCGGCCCCGGGGCGATCGCCGATGCGTGCGCGTTCGGGGCGGCGGCCGCGTGTCGCAGCGGGGCACGCATTGCGCCCGACACGCGACGCCCGACGTCGCGCGGATGCCGCGGCTTCGTCGTCGCGATCCTGTGCGCCGCGCGCTCGTGATGCGCGGCGGCAGGTGCCGGCACACATACCAACCCGGCGTATGCGGGACTGCGGCGGCGCCCAGTCTAGGGCGTCGACATGACGTGGACGTGATGAAGAAATGACATCGCATGTCGCGCACGTGACGTTGCGTGCGCAACGATTCGTTCAGGTGCGATGCGGGGTTGAAAACGGTAAGAAATTACCGATCTCCGTGGGCGTGACCGGTCAGAATTTTCCGGATTTTCGTGGATGGCGCGCGCGTTTCGTTGCGGATGCAACGTGACTGGCGACGGCGTGACACCTGTGTTTCAAAGGCGTGAAATCGGCTAAGCTCGATGCGTTGCTGCGCGCCTGCGCAGTCCGCGCCTTCGGCGTGACTTTTCGGACCCGGCCCACCCATGACCGATATCAGAATCCGGCACAGCGAGACGCACGACGTCGACGCGATCCGGCAGATCGCCGCGCATCCCGCGGTGTACATGAATACGTTGCAACAGCCGTTTCCGTCGCTCGAAAAATGGCAGAAGCGGCTCGACAGCGTGCGCGAGCACGGCATGAGCCTCGTCGCCGAAATCGACGGCACGGTGGTCGGCCATCTCGGCCTGCATCCCGAACCGAATCCGCGCCGGCGCCACGCGGCGGCGCTCGGCATGATGGTCGACGCGGCCCGTCACGGGCGCGGCATCGGCGGCCGGCTGCTCGCGGCCGCGATCGATCTCGCGGAGAACTGGCTGAACATCACGCGGCTCGAGCTGACCGTGTTCACCGACAACCGCGCGGCGATCGCGCTCTACGAGAAACACGGTTTCCGCATCGAAGGCGAATCGCCGGATTACGCGTTACGCGACGGCGTGCATGCGTCCGTGTATCACATGGCCCGGATCAAGGCGCGGCAATGAAGGGCTGGCCGTCGCCGACGTGACGGCACACGCGGCACGTGCTGCCGCCCGTCATATCCAATCGAGAATTCGTTCGTTTTCCTTCGGCTGTACCCGTCGTATCGTCGAACGATTTGCCGGTCGCTGCGGCCGGCTTCGCTTTTCCGTATCGATGCATGCGCGGCGCTGCCTGTCGGCCGGCCTCATCGTCATCGCTTCACGGCCCCCGTTGCGTGCCCGGCATCGCCCTGAAACCGTCTTTTTCAACGGAACCCGCTTCGATGAAAACCGTTCTCCGCAATCTCACCGCCGCCTGCCTGTTCGTGGCCGCCAGCGCGGCGCTCGCCGCCGCCACGCCCGCGGGCGCCCCGGTGGCGAGCGCATCGCCAGACGGTGCGCATCTGCCGCCCGGCATCGCGTGGCAACACGGCGACGTCGATGCCGCGTTCGCGCTCGCGAAGCGCGAGGGCAAGCCGCTGCTGCTGTACTGGGGCGCGGTATGGTGCCCGTCGTGCAACCAGGTGAAGTCGACGATCTTCAGTCAGCAGGCATTCAAGACGCGCTCGTCGTTCTTCGTGCCCGTGTATCTCGACGGCGATACCGAAAGCGCGCAGAAGCTCGGCGAGCGTTTCAAGGTGCACGGCTATCCGACGATGATCCTGTTCCGTCCCGACGGCACCGAAGTGACGCGGCTGCCGGGCGAAGCCGATCTCGACCGCTACATGCAGGCGCTGTCGCTCGGGATGACGGCCGCGCATCCGGTGCGGCAGACGCTC
>NZ_BCPP01000968.1:0-2652 GCF_016586125.1 Burkholderia sp. E168m23 | reverse complement strand
AGGCGGCGATTCTCGGTGACGGCGTGAAGTCGCTCGGCCGCGCGCGGGCCGGCGCGTTCGCGGCTTACCAGAAAGGGGTGGGTCAGCCTTGATCGAAGTATTGCAGGCGGATGAAAGCCTGCTGCGCGCGTCCGACGAACGCGTGCAGGCGCGAACCGAATCGGCGCGTGCTGCGGTGGCTGCATTCAAGGCGCTCGGCGGTGGGTGGCAGGCGCCGGAAGCGCAGGCCGTTGCGAGTCGGTAGCGGTGACATCGAAACCTGATCGATCGGGCCGGGCAAGTGCCGAATGATCGCGGTTCGCGGCGCCAGGGGTTGAATGCGATCACGGTGCCTACGGGTCTGACGAGCAACGCGGAGTAGTAGCCGACGTGGCTCGACGGTCTTGGCGACCCGGTCGGCAGCGCCGCGATCAGCCTGCGCATCGAGCGGGCGAGGCTCGGCAATCTTGGCCGGTGGCGTGCGATCGGCGACTGCATCAACGAAATGAAGATCGATGTTGAGCCGGGGCACCGGTCTATTTCGTATGGCGAGGAAAGATGAATTTGCATGCGCATACGCTCGGCGGCGCGCCAGCGCTATATCGTCGAGATCAAGGCGGTAATGCGGGCGGGTTGATCGGGTTCGTGGTCGAACGCTACTTCGCTTTTTCCGGCGTGAGCGCTTCGGCGATTTCCACAAACGATCCGGCCGGCCATTCTTTCCCGTGCCATGTCACGGGCGCGGCCAGAAAGCACGATCTGATGGCCGGGCCGGCCGGTGTGAGGTCGAAATTGGTCTCGCCGCATGGCCAGCCGTCGATGACCGTGCCTGCGGTGACTTCGGCCCGGGCCCGGTCGCAACAGCTCTCGGGGATGAAGATCAGACCGTCGATCGGCACGTTGCCGAGCAGGACGGACTGCGGGGCATGAATGGACTGCAGCGTGCGCTTCGCACCCCAGCCGAAAAAACCGCCTTCGCCGTCGTAGACGGCATGACTGCCGGGCGGGAAGGTCGCGCCGAGGACGACCAGCGGTTTGGTCGTGACTTCGTCCCGGCCGCGATATCCGCCCAGCGCGTATTCCGTGAGCAGTTCGCCGCCGAGCGTCAGCACCGGCAAGCAGAAAAACAACACGGTCCAGGCCAGCCGTTTCAGCAACGGCATCTGGCGCAGGAACCACGCGAACACCACCAGCGTCAGCAGGACCCAGACCGCCGACGCGAACGTAAACGCGGCCATCGCGATGCCGCCCAGTTCGCCGGCGTCGGCATGCGTCGTCGACGGAAACAGCGCCAACAGCAGCGCCGGCATGGCAAACGGACCGAAGCGGGACCGAACGGGGTGGCGTGGCACCGATTGCCCTTCTTTTTCAGTCAATGTCGATTGTTCGATTGTTGTCGTTGATGTTCCGGCGCGTATCCCGCTGTACCGGCGCGGTAGCGATTCGACGAGGCAGGCCGCCGGCAGCGGTCGTCGGATCATGACGTGCATTTACGACCGTCTCGTCGATGAAGTCAAGCACCGCGCAAACGACAGCGATATCGAACGACTCGCGATCATTGAACGGGCTGGATACAGGTGCGACGAAACCGACGCGCTACTTGTGAATCGCCCCCCGCAACCGCCGCACATCCTGCTCCGACACCGGCGCCGCCCGATTTCCCCACGCACCGCGCACGTAGCTGACCACCGCCGCGATCTCGCCGCTCGTCAGCGCGCCGCGCATCGCCGGCATCCGTTGCACCGGCCCCGGCCCCGGCCCCGGCGCGGGCCGCGCGCCTTCGACCACGATCCGGATCGTGCTGGTCGGATCGGCCGCCACGACGATCGAACTGCCCGCGAGCGCCGGTCCGTGATCGTGCACGCCCGTGCCGTCCGCACCGTGGCAGCGCGCGCAGAACCCCGCATACACGCCGGCTCCAGGCGCCTGCTGACCGCCTTCCGGCCGCGGGCCGGCCACGGTGAGCCGCGGCACGCCCACACCCAGCGGATTCGTCGCGGCAGTCCGTTGCGCGGGCAACGACTTCAGGTACACGGCGATCGCGTGGCGGTCCGCGTCCGTCAGCAACGCGGTGCTTTCGCCGACGACCGGCGCCATCGCGCCGAACACCGCGCCACGCGCCGCATGGCCGCTGCGCAGGAACGCGGCGATGTCGTCGGCCGACCAGCGGCCGAGGCCATCCGGGGCCGTGCCAGTCAGGTTCGGCGCGAACCAGTGGTCGTTGATGCCGCCGGTCAGGAACGCGGGGCTGCGCTCGTCGTAGCCGCGTTCGTTGTAGGCCGGCCCGCGCGGCGTATGGCAGGCGCCGCAATGGCCGAGCCCCTGCACGAGATACGCGCCGCGATTCCATTGCGCGGATTGCGACGGCTGTGGCGTGAACCGGTCGCGGTTCGCGAACACGAGGCTCCATAACCCCAGCGCCCAGCGCTGGTTGAACGGAAACGGCAGTTGCGTGAGCTTCGCCGCATTCGCGGACGGCGCGACGCCGCGCATGAAATACGCATACAGCGCGCGCACGTCGTCGTCGGTCAGGTGCGCGAACGACGGGTACGGCATTGCCGGATACAGCCGGCTGCCGTCCGCACGCACGCCGCGCCGCATGGCGTCGTCGAATTGCCGCAGCGTGTAGTTGCCGATGCCGTGCGTCGGGTCCGGCGTGATGTTCGGCGCATA
>NZ_BCPP01000967.1:0-2657 GCF_016586125.1 Burkholderia sp. E168m23 | reverse complement strand
GTCCGTCGGTCGAGCACTCGACGATCACGACACCCGCGAGCGCGACGACGTGCCGGTCGCGCAGCGTGCCGAGTTCGGCCAGCGCGCGACGCGCCGCGTCGAGATCGGGATAGGACAAGACGATCAGCGTGTTCATTCAGCGACTCCATGCAGTCGAACGGGCGCGCTCAATGCGGCAGCCCGAACGCGGCTTTCAGGCTCGCGACGATCATCTGCATCGCGATCGCCGCGAGAATCATCCCCATCAGGCGCTGCGTGACGGCCGTCACGCGCGGCGACAGGTAGTGGCCGATCAACGGCGCCGACAGCAGCGACACGGCCAGCAATACGAGAAACGCGGCCAGCCCGAGCGCGAACGCGAGTTCCTGCCCGGTCGCGACGGCACCGTGCCCGAGCACGATCATCGTCGCGATCGTGCCGGGGCCGACCAGCAACGGGATCGTCAGCGGATAGATCGCGACGCTGTCGGCCGCCGCCGGATCGGCGCCTTCGTCGGCGCCCGGCGCATGCTGGCGGCTCGGCGCACCATGCAGCATCGACAACGCGATCAACAGCACCAGCAACCCGCCCGCGAGGCGGAAATCGTCGATCGTCAAGCCGAACACGTGCAGGATCGCGCCGCCCGCGACCGCCGACACGATGCAGCCGACCGTCACGCCGATCGCGGCCGTCAGCGCGACCTTGCGGCGCACGCCGTCCGCCGCGCCTTCGGTCAGCGACAGGAACACCGGAATGTTCGCGATCGGGTTCATGATCGCGAACAGCGCCGCGAACACCTTGATGGAAAAGGTCAGGTCGAAGGCCACAGGGTCGCTCCCGTCTCGCGCGGCACGTGACACGCACCCGCCGGTTCGTTTTCGATGCGCGGCGCACGCCATGCTGATACGATCCACGCACCACGTTCATTCACGACGGAGGGCCCCGTTCGATGCAAGCCACCGACACTTTCATGGGTCACGAGATTCGCGTCGACGCGACGCGCAACGCGAACGGCGCGTGGGTCGCGCAGGTGCGGATCTTCCGCGACGGCGCGCCGGTCGACCTGCCCGCGCCCGAACTCGTCACGCCGGAATGGCTGACGTGCGACGAGGCGCTGCGCGGCGGCATCGACCAGGGGCGCGTGATCATCCGAACGCGCGACCGCTAACCGCGCGCGGTTCGGCCGCACGCCATCGGCCGGCATCGCGCGATGCCCGTCACGCATCGAAATCGAGGTCGCCGATCAGGATCTCGCGATCGCGCTGCGTCCGGCTGCTGAAATCGACCGGCAGCTCCATCTGCCAGCGCTCGATCGTGACCGGCAGCGCCGCGAGATAGCGATCGAAGCGGCTGTGGTCGGGCTCGGCCAGCAGACCTGCGATCGCATCGTCGCGCCACGCGAGCCGCGCGTTCAACCGGTGCGGCAAGCCGACCGTCGACGTGAGGCCGATCACGTCGACGCAGGTCGGGCTGCCCTGCCCGTCGTGCGGCACGACGTCGACCTGCACTTCGCCGGGCTGATAGAGGTCGCGCAAGCGCGTCGCGATGCGCGGCGCAAACTCGGTTTCGAAACGGGCACGGACGTCAGGGTTCATTTCGCCTCCATTCAAGGTTCGGTGGGTGTCGTCATGCTGCTTTCATGCGGAAGCCCTCTGCCGCTCGAGCGCCGCTTCGGCCTTCAGGTTGTCGAGATCGCGGGCTATCGTCACGACCGCGAGCCGCGTGTTGCCGCGCCAGTACGCGATCGAGCAGTCGTGCGCGCCAAGGTCGCCGTCGATCTCGACGCGATCCCATTGCTCCGCATGCCCGACATAGCGGAGCGTCAGGTCGTAATGCTGACTCCACAAAAACGGCACCGCGTCGAACGGCCGCTGCTGGCCGAGCAGGTTGCGCGCCGCGACGATGCCCTGCCGCTCGGCGACGACCCAGTGCTCGACGCGAATCCGCTCGCCCGTCAGCGGATCGGGCCAGCGCGCGATATCGCCGGCCGCGTAGATGCCGGGCGCACTCGTCTGCAGGAAGCGGTCGACCGTCACGCCGCGTTCGACCGCGAGCCCGGCGTCCTGGGCGAGTTCGACGTTCGGATGCACGCCGATCCCCACCAGCACGACGTCGGCCGGCAGCACGTCGCCATTCGACAGCGTCACGCTGTCCGGCCCGATCCGCGCGGGCGTCGTGCCGAGATGGAACACCACGCCGTGCGCTTCGTGCAGCGCCTTGATCGTGTCGCCGAGCGCATCGCCGAGCACGCGGCTCATCGGATGCGGATCGGGCGCGACGACGTGCACGTCGAGCCCGCGCGTGCGCAACGCGGCAGCCGCTTCGAGGCCGATGAAGCTCGCGCCGACCACCACGCAGCGGCGCGCGGTTTTCAGCTTCGCGATCAGTGCATCGCAATCGGCGCGCGAGCGCAGCGTACGGACGTGCGGCAGATCGGCGCCGGGCACGTTCAGGCGGTTCGGCTCGGCGCCGGTCGCGAGCAGCAGCGCGCCGTATTCGATACGGCTGCCGTCGGCGAGCTCGACCGACCGCTGCGCGGGATCGATGCGCGTGACCCGCGTATTGCAGCGCACGTCGATCCGCTGCTCGGCATAGAACGACGGCGCGCGCAGCGGCAGCCAGTCGGCTTCCGCCGTGCCCGCGAGGTAATCCTTCGACAGATTCGGCCGGTCGTACGG
>NZ_BCPP01000966.1:0-2660 GCF_016586125.1 Burkholderia sp. E168m23 | reverse complement strand
TAGAACGCCCGGCGGGGCGAGGTGAATCGCCGGATTGCGATTGATTCTTTCTCGCCAGGAATGAATTGACCGGCTTGAAAGTTTTTTGTCAGAATCGGGTGCGACCACCGACACACCGGGAGATCCGATGAATTCGACGAAAAGATTTGAAGCCGACGATGCCAAAGCTGAACGGCTTCCCAACGACGCGGGATTCGGCGCTCGCGGTTCCCATGAACCTCGTCGCAGCGCAGTGAGCGCGAACGAGCCGGCGCTGGAGCAGTGGGCGTGGCTGGCACCTCTGATCGGACCAATAGACCCGGAGTTTGAAAACGCGCTCGCGTCGCGACCCGCGATTTCAGACGAGAGCGGATGCATTTGACGTTGCGGCAGCAAGCGAATGCGCAAACGTTTTACCGGTATTCGACCGGATTGAATTGTCGGATCGAGAAATAAAAGAATGAATATCCAGATCCGATTTGCCTAGGTCACCGGGCAAGCCGGACGGGACACCCGGGCCAACAGTTAACGGCCCGTCCAATAAGAACTTTAGCCTTTTCTCCCTGCAATTAATCATTGCGATTTCCTCAATGGCCGATTGATTTTCGGTCATCGGACAGTCATACACCATCCCCGATAATTCGGCGCTCACATTCTTTCAATAGACCAAAGGGCGATCGAACCCGGATCGCTGCGGGGAGCTGTACTCATGACCATCCGTCATCGCATTACGCTGCTAGTCGTCCTGACGTTCTTCGCGCTGTCCGCGATCGGCATCTACGCCGTGTACCAGACGCGCAAGAGCGCATCCGAGGTGCGTCAGGTCACCCAGGGAATCGTGCCGAGCGCGCTCGCGTCGGCGGATCTCGTCGCCGATGTGAAGAACATCCAGATCGCGACGATGACGCTCGTCTACGCGCCCGACGCGAACACCGCCGCCCAGGCGCGCGACGAGCTGAAGGCGAAGCAGGCCGCGCTGCGCGCCGCACTCGACGCGCAGGCGAAATCGGCGGTCGGCCAGGCGCAGGTCGGGCTCGTCGCGCAGGCGAAGGACAGCGCCGCGAACTATTTCGCGGCGATCGCCGACACCGTGAAGATGAAGACGGACGGCAAGGCCGAGATGGCGCAGGCCTACCTGTTCGCGAACGTCGCGCAGTATCGCGATGAACTCGAAAGCATCGTCGACACGCTGCGCGTCGAGAAGAACCGCCAGAAGGACGACGCGATCGGCGCGCTGAACGGGATGCTCGCGACCACGGCGACCGCGATCGCGGGCGTCGCCGGCACGGTGATCGTGCTGCTGACCGCGCTCGGCTTCGTGCTGTATCGCCAGATCACGCGCCCGCTGATCGGGATGCAGACGGCGATGAGCGAGATCGCGACGAGCCAGGATTTCACGCGCCGCGTGCCGGTGGGCCGGATGGACGAGATCGGCCATTCGATCGTCGCGTTCAACGGGATGATCGGGAAGATCCAGGAGAACGCCGCGCAACTGAAGCAGAAGACGGCCGACATCCAGGCGATGCTGCAGAACATGCAGCAGGGCATCCTGACCGTCGTCGAGGGCGGCGTCGTGCACGCGGAGTATTCGGCGTACCTCGAAACCATCTTCGAGACGAACGACATCGCCGGCCGCGACCTGATGGCGCTCGTGTTCGACGATTCGGCGATCGGCGCCGACGCGCGCTCGCAGGTCGACGCGGCCGTGCACGCGTGCCTCGGCGAGGATAGCATGAACTTCGGGTTCAACGAACACCTGCTCGTCAACGAAGTCGCGAAGCGGATGCCGGACGGCCGCGAGAAGTGGCTCGACCTGAGCTGGTCGGCGATCACCGACGAGACCGACACGGTGGTGCGCCTGATGCTGTGCGTGCGCGACGTGACCGAGATCCGCGAGCTGACCGCGCAGGCCGGCGAACAGCAGCGCCGCCTCGAGATGATCGGCGAGATTCTGTCGATCAGCCAGGACAAGTTCCACGACTTCGTGCACAGCGCGAAGGGCTTCCTCAGCGAGAACGAGAGGATGATTCGCCAGCACGAGCGCGTCGATCATTCGATCGTCGCGGCGCTGTTCCGCAACATGCATACGATCAAGGGCAATGCGCGCACGTACAGCCTTCAGCATCTGACTAACATCGTCCACGAAGCGGAGCAGGCGTACGAATCGCTGCGCCGCGCGGACAGCGGCCCCGAGTGGAACCGCGACGCGCTGATGGAGGATCTGGCGCGCGTACGCGAGGCCGTCGACCACTACGCGACGATCAACGCGGTCACGCTCGGCCGTAGCGGCGAGCCGGCGCAGAACGGCGCCGATTTCCTGATGGTCGAGCGTGCGCACATCAGCGAGAGCCTGCGGGTGCTGGATGGCGCCGATCCGGCCAACGCGTCCGACTGGCACGCGGCGCGCGATGCGGTGCGCCGCATGCTGAGCCAGCTCGGCACGCAAGGGATCGGCGAAGCGCTCGGCGGCGTGATCGAATCGCTGCCGTCGCTCGCGGCCGAGCTTGGCAAGCCGGCGCCCGTCGTGCATATCGACAGCCACGGCCAGCGCGTGCGCAGCGAGATCGTCGCGACGCTGAAGAACGTGTTCATGCACCTGCTGCGCAATGCGATCGACCACGGGATCGAGTCATCCGACGCGCGGCGCGCGGCCGGCAAGCCGGCATCCGGCACGATCGACA
>NZ_BCPP01000965.1:0-2664 GCF_016586125.1 Burkholderia sp. E168m23 | reverse complement strand
CTTCCTCGGGGTCGAACACGTCGGCCGACAGCGTGTTGACGAGCGCGGAGATCATCTGGTGCGCGAAGCCGCCGACGCAGAACAGCGCGATCGCGGTGTACGGCGACGACGCGAGCCCGATCATCGCCGGCCCGAGCATCAGCAGCGCGCCGAGCGCGACGCCCGCGACGCGCGACCACACGAGCGGCAGCTTGAAGCGATTCGCGAGGTAGGGCGACAGGTAGCCGCCCGCGATGCCGCCCAGGTCGGCCGCGAGAAACGGCATCCACGCGAACACCGCGATCTGCGTGAGCGGCATGTGGCGCTCGGTCGCGAGGTACAGCGGAATCCAGAAGCTGAAAGTTTGCCACGCGGGTTCCGCGAAGAAGCGCGGCAGCGCGATCGCCCAGAAACGTCGGGCGGTGACGACGTCGCGGATACGGCGCTTCGACACGGGCGGCATCGTGGCCTGGCCGTCGCGGATCAGCGTGCGTTCCTGCGGCGTGATGCGCGGATGGTCGGCCGGCGACCGGTACTGCGTGTACCAGAGGGCGGCCCAGACGAACCCGAGCGCGCCGGTGGCCATGAACGCGGCCTGCCAGCCGAACCGCATCGACAGGAACACGACGAGCGGCGGCGCGATCGCGGCGCCGAGCGACGTGCCCGCGTTGAAGTAGCCGACCGCGACGGATTTCTCGCGATCGGGAAACCATTCGGCGACGGCCTTCATTCCCGACGGAATCGCGGCGGCCTCGAACAGGCCCAGCAAGCCGCGCAGGATGCCGAGCGACAGCCAGCCCGACGCGAAGCCATGCGCGACGCCGACCACCGACCACAGCATCGCGAACAGCGCGAACCCGAGCCGCAGCCCGATCAGGTCGACGATGAACCCGCATACCGGCTGCATGATCGTGTAGCCGATCTGGAACGCGCCGACGATGTACGAGTACTGCTGCGTCGAGATCGCGAACACCTGCTTGAGCTCGGGCGCGAGCACCGCGAGGGAATTCCGTGCGAGGTAGTTGAGGATCGTGCCGAGACACACGAGCACGATGATCCACCAGCGCAACGCCTTGACTGTCTTCACTGCTGTCTCCTGTCAGGGAGGGCGGGCGCGCGGCGCCTGCCCGGTCCGTGAGGGCCATCCGTTCGGGACGGCTTGTTTCGTTTATTCGTACGATGTCCGATCTTGATGTCCGCCGGTTTTGCCGGTTTATATCGAAATCACGGTGTTCGAGCGAACATTTCGTCGTCATCAACCTGCAATGTTATCTGACGACTGATCATTTTCGAACATCCTATGTTCGAATGCGAATCCGGTCAACGTGAATCTGCATTCGAACGAACGTACTCGGGGTTTTCCCGATGAGCGAGGTAATCGCTCGCGCGGCGGCGCAGGACGGTTGCCCGTCAAAGGCCCGTGCGACGGGGCCGGATGATCGTCAGGAGGGACGACGCACGCCGGATGGGGCGTGACAACCCTGATGAAAATTTATTTCTTTTCGGAAATCGGATTGTGTAAATTCATTTTCATCGAACCTTGCAACAACCCTTCGCATGACGCCTCTCGTTCCGCCCGATGTCAGTCACGACGAACCCGCGATCGCCGAGCGGATCGCGTCGACGATGCCGTTGATGACGCCGATTCACCGGCGCATGGGCGAATTCGTGCTCGCGAACCCGTTTCGCGCGGCGACGATGCGGATCGACGAGCTCGCGCAGGCGGTGAATGCGTCGATCGCGACCGCGAACCGCTTCGCGAAGGCACTCGGTTTCGACGGCTATCCGGCGATGCGCGCGGCGCTCGTGCGCGGCTTCGAGGCCACGCTCGGGCCGGTCGAACGGCTGCGTTCCGCGCAGGAGCAGGAGTCCGGCGTACGCGGCGCCGCATGGATCGACGCGGTGTTCGACCAGGCTGCCGCCAACATCGAGAACACGCGTGCGCAACTGGATGCGGCCGACGTCGAGGCGGCGGTCGAGGCGATCGTTGGCGCACGGCGCGTGCTGATTCTCGGCGCCGGGTCGAGCGCATTTCTCGCCGGGCTGATGGAGCACGGGCTGTCGGTGTGCCACGACAACGTGCAATCGCTCGCGTTGCTCGGCGGCCCGTCGCATGCGGCGCGGCGCCTGTATACGGCCGACTCGCGCGATCTCGTGATAGCGCTCGCGTGTCCGCGCTACGTGAAGGACACGATCGAGCTGGCTCGCCGTGCGGCGGCGCGCGGCGCGCGCGTGCTCGGCATCACCGACGGCCCGCAATCGCCGCTCGCGCCGATCGCGTCGCTGAACCTGTACGTGAAGGCCGAGCGGCGTTTCGCGGCCACGTCGGAAGCCGCCGTGCTGACGATGATCGAGGCGCTGATCGATGCGGTCGCGCTGCGCACCCACCGGTCCGCGAAATCCGCCGCCGAGATGACCGAATTCCTGCTGCCGTGGCTCGTGCAGCCGCAAGCGGCTTTGCCGGCCGCCAACCCTTCTTCCGCTCGTCCGAAAAAATCATGACTTCATCCGCGATCGTCGCGATTCACGGCGGCGCAGGCACGATCCTGCGCGAAGCGATGGATACCGACACCGAACGTCGGTACCGCGCTGAACTCACCGCGATCCTGCAGGCCGCGCAACAGGTGCTGGCCGAGGGCGGTAGCGCGCTCGACGCCGTCACCGTCGCGGTGCGGATGCTCGAGG
>NZ_BCPP01000964.1:0-2665 GCF_016586125.1 Burkholderia sp. E168m23 | reverse complement strand
ATTCGCCCGTCGCCGGGTCGAACACCGGCTGGACGCGGCTGCCGCCGTCGACGCGCTTGCCGTCGATCAGGTGGCCGACGGTGGAGGTCACATTGCTGTCGTGTTTCATGTCTGGGGCTCTTTCCTGAATTCGGTTGTCGCGTGAGGACGAGCGATCGCTCAATCCACTTCGTTCAGTGCGTCGGAGAGCGTAATAACTTCGTATAGCATACATTATACGAAGTTATACGACACGCTGCGCAAGCTTTGCCAGCGCATGGCGAAGGCGTTAGAAACACCCTGCGGATCAGCCGGCTCGCGCCAGGAAGTCCGCGGGAGACAAACCAACGCTGAAGCAGCCCGCGGTTTCGTTGAAGGCCGACCAAGCCACCGATTACCTCGCCGCCAACGAAGACTTCCATGTCCTGCTCTACAAGGCGGCCGGCTCGCCGTTGCTGTTCGAGCTGATCGATACGCTGTGGCTGAAGGCCGGCCCGATCTCGAACCGCCTCTTCGACACGTCCGAAGCCTCCGCCGTGTTGAACGACGCCCACGAAGACCTGATGGATGCGCTGGACAGGCGGGATGCCGCCGCGGCGCGACGCGCAGTGGAGCGCGACATCTTCGTGGCGGGACAGTTTCTGAGGTCGACACTGAAACGCGATTGACCACGGGTGTGACGGTCGGCATGGTCGGCGCATAGGGCGTCGTATGGGAGAGACCGCGATACGCTGCTCAGCGAGCGTTCGCGGATGTGCGGTTCACCGTCATCGTTGTCCGACGCGTAGTCGGTGGACCATCGCGTCGACGGACGTTTTCTGCCGCGAACGTATCTTCACGCCGCCGCGGATTGTCCTTGCGGCCCGGCGAGGTGCGCGAGCCCGAGACTCTCCAGTGTCTGCGCCTGAATCGCTGCTGCTTGAGCGTTGAGGGCGTCGGCGCCGAATGACTGACCCACGACCCAACGCGCGGGGCGCGTGCCCGGTGCTTGCTCGACGAGTTGAGCGATGGCTTCGGCGACGTCGTGCGGGTCCGGCGCGTGGTCGCTCGCGAACAACGTCATCAACGTCTCGACCATCTTGTCCGGAATCGCACCGGCTTCACCGTAGCCGGGCACGCGCGCGGCGTCGGCGGGCCGCTGCGCGCTGCCGAAGATATTCGTCGGATAGTTGCTCGGTTGAACGAGAACGACGTCGATGCCCAACGTCGACAATTCGTAGCGGTAGCTGTCGGTCAACGCTTCGATCGCGAACTTCGATGCGCCATAGAGACCGAAGAACGGAAACGTCACGCGGCCGAGTATCGAGCCGACGTTCACGATCAGGCCTTCGCCCTGCTTTCTGAAGGTCGGCAATACCGCTCTCGACATGCGCTGGATGCCGAATACATTCACGTCGAAGAGTGCCTGTACCTGCTTCGTCGTGAACGCCTCGGAAACGCCGGCCGACCCGATACCAGCGTTATTGATCAGGACATCGAGACGCCCGGCATGTTCCAGCACGGAGGCGACGCCGCGCTCGACGGACGCATCGTCCGTCACATCGAGTTCGACGACCTGCACGCCGCTCGCCCGCAGCGCATCGGCATGCGGCCGGTTGCGGCCGGCGACGTCACGCATCGACGCGAATACCCGGTGCCCGGCACGTGAGAGTGTTTCCGCGGTGTCGCGGCCGAAGCCGCTGCTGGCGCCGGTGATCAGAATGGTTCTGGACATGTTGAGTGTTTCCCAGCCAATGAGGTTAGAGGACCGCAACCGCATCCGTACGTGCGGCTCCGATGCGGTCGAGATGAAACGTGTGATGTCATTGAAAACCGAGGCAGCTGATGTCTTCACCACGTTGCCACGCAGTCTAGGCTTTGCCCCGAAACCGGGCTATAGTCGTAAATGACATTAATAGAGATGTTTACGACATGAGATTGACGATCCTGGCCCTCGAGGGTCTGTTCGACACCGGGCTGACGGTACTGCTGGATACCTTCGCGATGGCCAACGAACTAGCTGCTGCCCAAGGCTTCGCCGCGCCGCCCTTCGACGTGACGGTGGCGGGCGTGCGCAAACGCGTTCGCACTGCGCATGGACTGTCGATGCTGGTGGAACCGGCCAGCAGCGTGCGTCGCCCGGACTGGGTGGCCGTGCCCGCGCCCGGTATCAGGGAGCCGGAGCGCCTGATCGAGACGCTGCAGCGTCGGGACGTGTGCGATGCGATGGCGCACCTTCGTGCGTGGCATGCCGACGGCGTCGGCGTCGCCGCCGCTTGTATCGGTACGTTCTTGCTGGCCGAAGCCGGGCTGCTGGATCATCGCGAGGCGACGACCACCTGGTCGCTGTCGCCTTTCTTCCGTCAACGTTATCCGGCAGTCGATCTGAACGATTCGCGCATGGTCGTCGCCGCGGATCGCGTGGTCACGGCAGGATCGGCCATGGGCCATCTCGACCTGGCGCTGTGGTTGCTACGTCAGGCCAGTCCCGAACTGGCCACGCTCGTGGCCCGCTTCATGCTGATCGACAAGCGTTCGTCGCAGGCCGAATACATCATTCCGGATTACCTTGCACACGCCGATCCATTGATCGCGCGATTCGAGCGCTGGGCCCGCGAGCATCTTTCCCTCGGTTTCTCGCTTCAGACAGCGGCGGCTGCATTGGCCGTGGGACCACGCACGTTGCAGCGCCGTACCGAGGCGGTAC
>NZ_BCPP01000963.1:0-2673 GCF_016586125.1 Burkholderia sp. E168m23 | reverse complement strand
GTCGACTACGGCGCGCTCGGCGCGGAACTCGGCGGCGAAGCCGGCTTCATGCGGCTCGTCGACGCGCTGCGTGCGCGCGGCCTCGGCATCGTCATCGACATCGTGCCGAACCACATGGGCGTCGGCGGGTCGTCGAACGGCTGGTGGAACGACGTGCTCGAATGGGGGCCGGCGAGCCCGTACGCACGCTATTTCGACATCGACTGGCATCCGCCCGACCCCACGCTCGACGGCAAGGTGCTGCTGCCCTGCCTCGGCGCGCCGTACGGCGATGCGCTCGCGGCCGGCGACATCACGCTGCGCGCCGATCCGGCCACGGGCCGCTTCATCATCGCGTGCCCCGGGCGGCGGCTGCCGGTCGCCGCCGCCACCTACGCGGAGATCCTGCGCATCGCGAACCGGGCAGACCTGAACGCGCTCGCCGAGCGCTTCGATGCCGCACCGGCACGCGACAGCGCGCGACTCGCCGCCGCCCATGCGGCGCTGCGCGACTATGCGGCCGCGCACGGCCCGCATGCGTTCGACGCGGTATTACGCGGCGCCGACCCGCGCCGCGCCCGCTCGCGCGCGTGCCTGCACCGGCTGCTCGAACGCCAGCACTACCGGCTCGCCTGGTGGCGCACGGCCGCCGACGAGCTGAACTGGCGGCGCTTCTTCGACATCGCGACGCTCGCGGCCGTGCGCGTCGAGGACGATGCGGTGTTCGACGCCGTGCATGCGCTGCCGCTGCGCCTGCATGCCGCCGGGCTCGTCGACGGCGTGCGCGTCGATCACGTCGACGGCCTCGCCGATCCGCGCGCGTATTGCCGCCGGCTGCACGCGCGGCTCGCCGCGCAGCGCGACGCGAGACCCTACGTCGTGGTCGAAAAGATCCTCGCGCCCGGCGAAGCGCTGCGCAGCGACTGGGCCGTCGACGGCACCACCGGCTACGACTTCATGAACGACGTCGGCGCGCTGCTGCACGACCCGGCCGGCGCCGAACCGCTCGCCGCGCACTGGGCGGCCGTGTCGGGTTCGGCGCGCACGTTCGCGCAGGAAGCGCTCGACGGCAAGCGGCGCGTGCTGATGCGCCAGCTCGCCGCCGAGCATGCGCGGGTCGCGCGGTTGCTGCACGAAATTGCACGGGCGTCGCCCGTCACGCGCGACGTCAGCCGGATCGCGATCCAGCGCGTGCTCGGCGAACTCGCGGTGCGGCTGCCCGTGTACCGGATGTATCCGGCCCCGGGCGACGAGCCGGCCGACGACGACCGGCGCGTGCTCGCCCACGCGTACGAAGGCGCATACGCGGCGGTCGACCCGACCGACCGGTTCGCGCTCGAACGCGTCGCCGCGTGGCTCGGCTTGCCGGTCGTGCGCGTGCCGCGCGCCAACGCCGATGCGCTGCTGGCGGCGCGCGTCGCGTTCGCGCAGCTCACCGCGCCGCTGGCCGCGAAGGGCGTCGAGGATACCGCCAACTATCGCTACGGCCGGCTGCTGTCGCGCAACGAGGTCGGCGCCGACGCCGGCGACTTCAGCCTGTCGCGCGGCGCGTTCCATGCGCGCAACCGGCGCCGCGCGCGTACCGTGCCGCACGGGCTCGTCGCGACGGCCACGCACGACCACAAGCGCGGCGAGGACGCGCGCGCGCGGCTCGCGGTGCTCAGCGAGGTGCCGGATGCATGGCGTGCGGTGTCGCTCGACTGGTCGGCGCTGAATCTCCCTCATCGCGGCGGCCCGCACCGCGACCTCGCGTGGACGCCCGGGCCGGCCGCCGAGACGATGCTTTACCAGACGCTCGTCGGCTGCTGGCCGCCGGCGCTCGCGCCCGACGATGCGGCCGGGCTCGACGCGCTCGCGACACGCGTCGTGCAGTGGCAGACGAAGGCGCTGCGCGAAGCGAAGCAGTACACCGACTGGCTCGCGCCCGAGCCGGATTACGAGCACGGCTGCGAAGCGTTCGTCCGCGCGATCCTGACGCCGCGCGGCGCGGGCGATTTTCCGCATCGGCTGCATGCGTTCGTCGCACGGATCGCGCCGGCCGGCGTCGTCAACAGCCTCACGCAGACGGCGCTGCGGATCGCGTCGCCCGGCGTGCCGGATCTGTATCAAGGTACCGAGTCATGGGATCACTCGCTCGTCGATCCGGACAACCGGCGCGACGTGCCGTTCGCGACGCTGGCGGCCGAACCGGTCGACGGGCCGGTCGCGTCGTATCTGCCAACGTGGCCCGATGCGCGCGTGAAACGCGCGCTGATCGAACGGATGCTGGCGCTGCGGGCGCGATGGCCGGCGACGTTCGCGGACGGCGCCTACGTTCCGCTGCGGGTGCGCGGCAGGCTTGCGCGGCACGTGGTGGCGTTCGCGCGATGTGATGAGGCAGCCACCGTGGTGGTGGTCGCGACACGGCTCGCGTGCCGGTTGCTGGGGGAAGCGCCCGCGTTGCCGCGCGTGGAGCCTGCGCAATGGGGCGATACGACGGTCGTGCTGCCGCGCGGGGTTGAAGGACCGTGGACGGACTGGTTGAATGCGCGCGAGGCGATCAAGGCGCCGGAAGGTGTGCTGGCGCTCGATCGCTGTCTGGCCGAATTACCAGTGGCGGTGCTCGTCGCGGGGCGAGGTCGAAATTGAAACCGATGCCCCCAATGCGTGCCAACCCTGTGTCACCGAAATCGATTTTGTGCAAAACGTGCCGTC
>NZ_BCPP01000962.1:0-2679 GCF_016586125.1 Burkholderia sp. E168m23 | reverse complement strand
GACGAGGCGATGGCGATCGCCGCCAACGAGGACGAGCACCAGGCCGCGCTGGTCTACCGCAACTACGTGGCGACGCTGCACGCGTACCAGGCGGTCGACTTCGACGACCTGATCCGCCTGCCGGCCGAGCTGTTCGCGAAGAACGAGCAGGTGCGCGACCGCTGGCAGAACAAGTTGCGCTACCTGCTGATCGACGAGTACCAGGACACCAATGCGTGCCAGTACGAGCTGCTGAAGCAGCTCGCGGGCCCGCGCGCCGCGTTTACGGCGGTCGGCGACGACGACCAGGCGATCTACGGCTGGCGCGGCGCGACGCTGGAGAACCTCGCGCAGCTCGGCAAGGATTTTCCGAAGCTGCACGTGATCAAGCTCGAGCAGAACTACCGGTCGACGGTACGAATCCTGACCGCCGCGAACAACGTGATCGCGAACAACCCGAAGCTGTTCGAGAAGAAGCTGTGGTCCGAGCACGGGATGGGCGATTCGATCACCGTCACGGCGTGCAACGACGAGGAACACGAGGCTGAATCGGTCGTGTTCCGGCTGTCCGCGCACAAGTTCGAGCGGCGCGCGCAGTTCCGCGACTACGCGATCCTGTATCGCGGCAACTTCCAGGCGCGCATCTTCGAGCAGGTGCTGCGGCGCGAGCGGATTCCGTACGTGCTGTCGGGCGGCCAGTCGTTCTTCGACAAGGCCGAGATCAAGGATCTGTGCGCGTACCTGCGGCTGATCGCGAACGCCGACGACGATCCCGCGTTCATCCGTGCGGTCACGACGCCGCGCCGCGGCATCGGCAACACGACGCTGGAAGCGCTCGGCTCGTTCGCGGGGCAGGCGAAGGTGTCGCTGTTCGAGGCCGTCTACATGGGCGGGATCGAGGCGCGGCTGTCGGCGCGCCAGGTCGAGCCGTTGCGGATGTTCTGCGACTTCATCCAGCGCCTGACCGAGCGCGCGGACAAGGAACCCGCGACCGTCGTGCTCGACGACATGATGGAGGCGATCCACTACGAGGCGTACCTGTACGACGCGTTCGACGAGCGGCAGGCGCAGTCGAAGTGGCAGAACGTGCTCGAATTCCTCGAATGGCTGAAGCGCAAGGGCACGAAGCCCGAGACGGACGCCGTCGACGGCGAGGCCGAAGGTTTCCACAACGCGGACGGCCTCGCCGATACGGGCAAGAACCTGCTCGGCCTGATCCAGACCGTCGCGCTGATGTCGATGCTCGAGGGCAAGGACGAGGACCCGGACGCCGTGCGGCTGTCGACCGTCCATGCGTCGAAGGGGCTCGAGTATCCGCACGTGTTCCTGGTCGGCGTCGAGGAAGGCATCATGCCGCACCGCGGCGGCAGCGAGGACGACGGCCCGATCGACAACGAGCGGATCGAGGAGGAGCGCCGGCTGATGTACGTCGCGATCACGCGCGCGCAGCGCAGCCTGCACCTGAACTGGTGCAAGAAGCGCAAGCGGGCGCGCGAGACGGTCGTGTGCGAACCGTCGCGCTTCATCCCGGAGATGGGGCTCGACGAAGCGCCGCCGCCGACGCCGGAAGAAGCGCCGATGTCGCCGAAGGACCGGCTCGCGAGCCTGAAGGCATTGCTGCAGAAGTGACGCGGCGCCGCCGCCGCGCGCACGCTGGCGCGGCCAACCGGCGACACAAAAACGAAACCCCCGCGATGCGTGTGCGTCGCGGGGGTTTTTTACGGATGGCAGGGTGAGTCGTTACTTCGCCGCGTTGACCATGTAGTCGACGGCCGCCTTCACGTCGGCATCGGACGCGTTCGACCCGCCCTTCGGCGGCATCGCGCCCTTGCCGTGCAGCGCGTAGTTGTAGACCGTATCCATCGAGTCCTTCAGGCGCGGCGCCCAGTCTTCCTTGCTGCCGAACTTCGGCGCGCCCAGCACGCCGGCCGCGTGGCAGGCCTGGCAGGTCGACGCGTACAGCGCCTTGCCGGCCGTTGCCGCGTCGGCGCCGGCCGGGGCGGCCGCGGGCTTTTCGCCGGCCTTCGGGATCGCGGCGATCGCGGCCATGGCCGCGGCGGCCTGCGCGTTCGACGCGTCGGCGCCCGACGCGGGCGCGCCGCTGGCGGGCTGCGCCGCATTGGCGGCCGGTGCGGCCGGCTCGGGGAAGTTCGCGCCGTCGTTGTTCGCCATGTAGACGATCGCGCGGGCGATTTCATAGTCGCTGACGTCGTCGGGGCTCGTGCCGCCGCGCGCCGGCATCGCGCCCTTGCCCGCGAGGGCCGTCTTCAGCAGCGTGTCGAAGCCTTGCGAGATGCGCGGCGCCCAGTCGTCCTTGTTGCCGAACTTCGGCGCGCCGGCGGCGCCGGTGCCGTGGCAGGTCACGCAGACGGCCTTGTAGACCTCCTCGCCGGTTTTGTACGTGCGGGGTGCGTTGGCGTCCTTCACCTCGACCTTCGCGATGGGGGCGATACGTGCGGCGACCTGCTCGTCGGATAGCGCGTCCGTGCCGGCGCCGGAACGGAACGCATGGTTCGCGTAATTGGCGAACAGGACGATCAGGATGATCGGGATCGCGAACGACGCGATGATGACGGCAATCAGCTGCCCGGGGGTTTTGACGGGAGATTCGTGGGGTGCTTCGCTCATGCTTGCCTCGTCTCCATGAATAGGAATTGTGAGCGCGGTGCAACGGCAAAATGGCAGTCCAATGAAGCACGG
>NZ_BCPP01000961.1:0-2682 GCF_016586125.1 Burkholderia sp. E168m23 | reverse complement strand
GGCCCCCTCGCGTCGATCCTGCCGGTACGCGTGTGGCGCGTCGAGTCGCTGCGGCCGAACGTCACCGAACGAGTCGACGGCACGCTGCGCGACGGTTCGCCGCTCGCGGGCGACGCGCGTCACTGGCGCGATCTCGTCGAGCTCAACGACGACGACACACGCAGCGTCGTGCACGCACGCTTCGCCGACGGTCACCCGGCCTGCCTGTCGCACGGCACGCTGCATTACTGGGCCGCGCTGTTCGACGAGGCGACCACCGTGCGCCTGTTCGCCGATATCGCGGCCGAAGCGGGCCTGGCCCCGACGCCGCTCGGCGACGCCGTGCGCGTGAGCCGGCGCGGCGGCCTGACTTACGTATTCAACTACGCGGGCACGCCGCACACGATCGATGGCGTACCGCCGTCCGCGTTCGTGTTCGGCGGCGCGCAGGTCGAGCCGCAAGGCGTCGCCGTGTATCGAAGCCGTTCCTAGCAACCGCCCCCGGCGCCGCCACGCGCCGGTCACGCACAACGACACACAGGACTGGAGACACTCATGACCCATCGCCCCCTTCGCGTCGCTGCCCGCCTGGCGACCGCCGCCGTCGCCTTCGGCCTTGCGTCGCTCGCCATGACGACGCCTGCCGATGCCGGCACGCTGACCATCAACATCGCGTTCAAGGGCGCGAGCCAGCGTGCGGTGTGGCAGTCGACGATCGAAGCGTTCCACAAGGCCCATCCCGACATCGACGTGAAGCCGACCTTCGTCGACGAGGAAGCGTACAAGGTGCAGCTCCCCGCGTGGCTCACCACCGTCGCACCGGACGTCGTGAACTGGCACGCGGGCGAGCGGATGGCGTACTACGCGAAGCGCGGGCTGTTCGAGGACCTGAGCGGCGACTGGTCGAAGAACGGCTGGGACGCGATGTATGCGTCGACGCGCAGCGCGTCGTCCTATAACGGCAAGCAGTACGCGGCGCCGACCGTCTACTACTCGTGGGGCCTCTTCTACCGCAAGGACCTGTTCCGCAAGGTCGGCATCGCCGACGAACCGAAGACGTGGGACCAGTTTCTCGATGCATGCAAGAAGCTGAAGGCCGCGGGCATCACGCCGATCGCGATCGGTGGCCGCGACGCGTGGACGCTCGCCGGCTGGTTCGACTATCTCGACCTGCGCCTGAACGGCAACGCGTTCCACCAGCAATTGATGGCCGGCGACGTGCCGTACACCGACCCGCGCGTGAAGAAGGTCTACACGACGTGGAAATCGCTGATCGACTCGGGCTACTTCATCGACAACGCGCTGTCCTACGATCTCGACGGCGCGCAGCCGTTCCTGTTCCAGGGCAAGGCCGCGATGATGCTGATGGGCACCTTCATCGCGGCGGGTTTCCCGCCGAACGTGAAGCCGGACATGGGCTATTACCGCTTCCCGATCATCGATCCGAAGGTGCCGACCGCCGAGGACGGCCCGGTCGAATCGCTGCACATCCCGACCAAGGCGAAGAACAAGGCCGACGCGCACACGTTCCTCGCGTTCGTCGAAACCCCCGAGATGGGCGCGAAGCTCGCCGAAGGGCTCGGCTCGCTGTCGGCGAACAGCAAGTCGCCCGAGCCGGCCGATCCGATCTCGCGCATCGGCTTCCGGATCCTCGCCGACACGAAGGGCGGCGTCGCGCAGTTCTACGACCGCGACATGACCAAGGAAATGGCCGACGAGGGGATGAAGGGGATGCAGCAGTTCCTCGCGAATCCCGCGCAGCTCGATACGGTGCTCGCGCAACTCGAACAGACCCGCAAGCGGATTTACAAGAAGTGACCGCGTGACCCAACCGGCGGCCACGCGCCGCCGTGTCCGTTCAGGAGGCTTGCCGTGTCCAGTCCGATCACGTCCCCCCCGCCCGCCGGCACCGCGCCGCCGCGCGGCTCATCCGCCAGCGCGCTGCCCGCGCGCCGCCCGTCGCCCGCCGTGCGGCGGCAACGGCGTGCCGCGTGGCTCTTTCTCGCGCCGGCCTGCGCGATGGTTGCCATTTATGTGATCTGGCCGATCCTGTCGACGTTGTCGCTGAGCCTGTACAACTGGGACGGAATGACCGAGCGCACCTTCGTCGGTCTCGCGAACTATGCGGAGCTGCTGCAGGCGCCGACGTTCTACACGGCGCTGCGCAACAACGTGATCTGGCTCGTGCTGTTCATGCTCGCGCCGCCGCTCGGCCTCGCGCTCGCGCTGTACCTGAACCAGGCGGTCGGCGGCATCCGGCTCGTGAAGTCGCTGTTCTTCGCGCCGTTCGTGCTGTCGGGCGTGGTCGTCGGGCTGATCTTCTCGTGGTTCTACGATCCGACCTTCGGGCTGCTCGCGCTCATCGCCGGGCACGGCATCCCGGTGCTCGGCGACGCGCGCTATGCGACCTTCGGCATCGTGTTCGCCGCGCTGTGGCCGCAGACGGCGTACTGCATGATCCTGTACCTGACCGGCCTCACGTCGGTCAACCCGGAACAGATCGAAGCCGCGCGGATGGAAGGCGCACGCGGCTTCGCGCTGCTGTGGCACGTCGTGCTGCCGCAACTGCGGCCGACCACCTTCATGGCGATCGTCGTCACCGTGATCGGCGCGCTGCGCAGCTTCGACCTGATCTCGGTGATGACGGGCGGCGGCCCGTTCGAAAGCTCGACCGTCCTCGCGTATTACATGTACGACCAGGCG
>NZ_BCPP01000960.1:0-2689 GCF_016586125.1 Burkholderia sp. E168m23 | reverse complement strand
GTCGACGCCGAAACAGGCATCGCCGTTGCAGGCCTGGAGGGCGGCGAGCGTTGCAACGCACAAGACGCCCAGCGCGGGGCGGGTGAAGCGCGTAAGGCGAATGTTCATGGTCGCGGGCAATCGAGAGAATGAGGCAGCCGGGCGCGTCGGGGATGCAGCGCTGCTGTCATTCTATGTCGTGAACCGCGGTGCTGCTCGCCCGTTCGGTGTGTCGTAGGCGGGGTACCGCCGGGTAGACGCGTTATGGGTGCGGGGGGCGGGCCGGCGCCATGACGTAAGCGAGCAACAGGCTCAGCAGGATGCTGAGCCCGAGCACGTGCCAATGGCTGGCGAGCAGCCGCTGGAAGTGCTCGCCCATGTCCGGCGTGATCCATCGGCAGGTCATGGGGTGCATGCGAGCCTGGTGGCATTCCAGGATGCCGCCGTTTCGATACGCGTCCCACAGGCTGTCGGCGGCATACAGACCCAAGAAGAGCGGGATGATCTGTACGCCATGCCGGAGTAGTTTCCGCTCGGTTTCGGGTGTCATCGCTGTCGGTCGGGAATCGGCCTGCGTCGGTTCGTCGTCGGCGCCCGAATGCAGCGCGTGCCCGGTATTGTCGAACTAATTCACCCCGTCCACAACGATTTGCGGCTTGGCCGGTCCGGTTGAAGGATCGGGCGACTGCACTCGACTTTTCCGCCCAGCCGCCGAAAGCAAATATGCCCGGCCAGTCGGGCCGGCTCGCCCGCTCAGCGCTTGCGCGCGGCCGGCTTCGCGAACGCGCCGCGCACCTCGAAGCCGATCGCATCCGCGACGTTGCCGCGCGCGTCGACGAGTTCGAGCCGGTGCCGGCCCGGCCACGGCAGCCACGCGACGCGATCGGCATGGCCGATCACCTTGTCGTCGAGCCGCCACGCGAACTTCGTCGCGCGTCCGGCCGAGCGCTCGAACCAGATCCGCTGGTTCTTCGGCGGAATGTCCGGGTCGATCGCAAAGATCGTGCCGTCGGTCGGCGCGCCGATCGTCAGCGGCGCGCGCGCGCCGTCCTTGCCCGGCGTGACGGGCGCCGCGAGCCGGATCGTGTCGACCGCCGTGCCCGCGATGAACCACTCGTTGCGAGCCGGCTCGATATCGCGCTCGAACGCGATCCGGCGCGTCTCGACGCCGGCCGGCGCGCGCGGCGCACGGCTCGGCAGGTCGCGATGCAGGTAGCCGACGACGGCCGACCACACGGGCGACGCGCCCGTGACGCCCGACACGTCCCACATCGGCGAGCCGTCCGCATTGCCGACCCACACGCCGACCGTATAGCGCGACGTGAAGCCCACCGTCCAGTTGTCGCGCATGTCCTTGCTCGTGCCGGTCTTGACCGCGGAGAAGAAGCGCGTCGCGAGCGGGTTGTCGAAGCCGAACGTACGGACACGCGCATTGTTGTCGGACAGGATGTCGGTGACGACGAAGCTGGCCGCTTCGCTGAACACGCGCGTGCCCGCGTCCGGCCGCGCGGGCGCCGCTGCGCCGGATGCGGGCGCCGGTGCCGCGGCCGGCAGGTCGACGACCTTGCGTGCGACGCCGCCGTTCGCGAGCGCGCGGTAGGCGTTGGTCAGCGACAGCAGTGTGACGTCCGCACTGCCGAGCGCAAGGCTGAAACCGTAGTAATCGCCTTCCTGCGCGAGCGGCAGGCCGAGCGCGGTCAGCGTGCGCGCAAAACGGTGCGGCGTGACGAGCACCAGCGTGCGCACGGCCGGCACGTTCAGCGAGCCGCCGAGCGCGCTGCGCACGCTCACCCAGCCCTTGAAATCCTTGTCGTAGTTCTGCGGAATGTACAGGCCGCCGCCGGCGGCGAGGTTGATCGGCGCATCGTCGAGCAGCGACGCGGCGGTCAGCCGCTTCTCGTCGAGCGCCTGCGCATAGAGGAACGGCTTGAGCGTCGAGCCGGCCTGGCGCGGCGCGAGCACGGCATCGACGTCGCGCGCGCTCGACAGCGCCCCCGACGAGCCGACCCATGCGCGGATCTCGCCGGTCGCGTTGTCGATCACGACGACCGCGCCGTCCTGCACGTTGCGCCGGTGCGCGGGCGCGTTCAGTTCGGTCAGCGCGCGCATCAGCGTGTCGCGTGCGAAGCGCTGCAGCGGCGCATCGAGCGTCGTGCGGACCTGCGCGCCGGCCGCCGGCTTGACCTCGGCCGCGATGCGCCGCGCGAAGTGCGGGGCGAGTGCGGCGCCGTCGTCGCGTACGGTATTGGCTGGGCGCGCGACGACGAGCTGCACGTAGCCGTCGAGCGACGCGCACGCCTGCCCGGCCTGCATGTCGCGCAGGATTCGGCATGCGCGCTCGGCGATCTTCGCCGGGGCCGCGTTGGGTGCCCGCACGAGGGCGGCGGCGATCGCGGCCTCGCGCGCGTCGAGGCCCGACGGCGCCTTGCCGAACAGCACCTGCGACAGCGCGCCGAGCCCGATCGTCTCGCCGCGAAACGGCACCAGGTTCAGATAGGCCTCGAGGATCTGATCCTTGCGCCAGCTGCGTTCGAGCCACAGCGCGTTCACGGCCTGCGTGGCCTTCTGCGGCAGCGAGCGCTGGCCCGAGCGGCGCGGCGAATCGCCGAGCAGGCCCGCGGGCTCGTAATAACTTCGTATAGCATACATTATACGAAGTTATACGAGGATTGTTCGGCACGCCGTTGACGGGAATGCCGGCTGCCCAGCG
>NZ_BCPP01000959.1:0-2692 GCF_016586125.1 Burkholderia sp. E168m23 | reverse complement strand
ATCGTAGGCGGGCGGGCGCAGTACGGGATCGATACGCGGCTCGACGGCATGCTGTACGCGGTCGTCGCGCGCCCGCCGGTCTACGGCGATACGGTGGCGTCGTTCGATGCATCGGCTGCCGGGAAGCTGCCGGGTGTCGTGAAGGTCGTGCAACTGGCGTCGACGCCGCTGCCTTCCGGCTTCCAGCCGCTCGGCGGCGTGGCCGTGATTGCGCACGATACGTGGACGGCCATCCAGGCACGCGCGCAGTTGAAGATCGACTGGAAGCACGGACCCAACGCGGGCTACGACTCGGCCGAATATCGCAAGGCGCTCGAAGCGGCTGCCGCGCAGCCGGGCGACGTGATCCGCAGCGACGGCGACGCGGCGGCGGCACTCGCCGGTGCGGCGAAACGCGTGCGCGCGACGTACTACATTCCGCATCTCGCGCACGCGACGATGGAGCCGCCCGCGGCCGTCGTGCGGGTGGCCGACGGCCGCTGCGAAGTATGGACCTGCACGCAGGCGCCGCAGACCACGCGCGACGAAATCGCGAAGGCGCTCGGCTTGCCGACGGAGCGCGTGACGGTCAACGTGACGCTGCTCGGCGGCGGGTTCGGCCGCAAGTCCAAGCCCGATTACGTGGTGGAAGCCGCGCTGCTGTCGAAGGCGGTCGGCGCACCCGTGAAGCTGACCTTCACGCGCGAGGACGACATCGCGCACGACTACTTCCACGCGGTGTCGCTCGAAGCGTTCGACGGCGGGATCGATGCGTCGGGGAAGGTGGTCGCGTGGCAGCATCGCACGGTCGCGCCATCGATCCAGTCGACGTTCCGGCCCGGCGTCGTGCACGAGCAGCCGGGCGAGCTCGCGCAAGGCATCGCGGATCTGCCGTTCGCGATTCCGAACGTGCGGATCGAGAATCCGGCCGCGCAAGCGCACACGCGGATCGGCTGGTTCCGCTCGGTGTACAACATTCCGCATGCGTTCGGCATCCAGAGTTTCGTATCGGAGCTCGCGCATGCGGCCGGCCGCGATCCGAAGGATTTCCTGCTCGACCTGATCGGGCCCGCGCGGCGTTTCGAGCCGCACATCACGGTGAAAAACGTGAACTACGGCGAGGACCCCGCGCTGTATCCGGTCGATACGGGGCGGCTGCGGCGCGTGGTCGAGACGGTCGCGCGCGAAGCCGGGTGGGGGCGCAAGCTGCCGAAGGGGCACGGGCTCGGGATCGCCGCGCATCGCAGCTTCGTGTCGTACACGGCCGCGGTGTGCGAGGTGCAGGTCGATGCGGACGGCAGGATCTCGGTGCCGCGCGTCGACATCGCGATCGACTGCGGGCCGCAGGTCAATCCGGAGCGCGTGCGTTCGCAACTCGAGGGCGCGGTGGTGATGGGGCTCGGCATCGCGCTGCACGGCGAGATCACGTTCAAGGACGGCCGCCCGGAGCAGAGCAACTTCAACGGCTTCCAGGTGCTGAGAATGAACGAGGCGCCGCGCGAGATCCGCGTGCATCTCGTCGCGCCGGACGATTACGCGACGCCGCTCGGCGGTGTCGGCGAACCGGGCCTGCCGCCCGTCGCGCCGGCGCTGACCAACGCGATCTTCGCGGCGACCGGCACGCGTATCCGCAGCCTGCCGGTGGCCGATCAGCTCGCGAAACCGCAGGCCGGTTGACGCAGCATCTGTCCCGCGCCGGGCCGCATCGTGCGGCCCGGCTCACTTCGAGCCCTGAACAAGGAGCATGACGTGACCTCATCCGATGTCAGTGTGAAACAGACGGTTTCTCCCGCCGAATGGGATGCACGAGTCAACCTGGCGGCCGCGTATCGCCTCACCGCGCTGTTTGGCTGGGACGATCTCGTGTTCACCCATATTTCCGCGCGGGTGCCCGGCCCCGAGCACCACTTCCTGATCAACCCGTACGGGATGATGTTCGACGAGATCACGGCGTCGTCGCTGGTCAAGGTGGATCTCGACGGACGCAAGGTGTCCGAATCGCCGTACGAGATCAACCCGGCCGGCTTCACGATCCACAGCGCGGTGCATGCGGCCCGCGACGATGCGCAATGCGTGATGCACACGCATTCGATCAACGGCGTGGCCGTCTCGGCGCAGGAAGCGGGCTTGCTGCCGCTGTCGCAGCAGTCGCTCGGCGTGCTGGCGTCGCTCGGCTATCACGACTACGAGGGCATCGCGCTCAACGAGGGCGAGAAGGCGCGCCTCGTGCGCGACCTCGGCGGCAACACGAACCTGATGTTGCGCAACCACGGGTTGCTGACCGTCGGTGCGACGCCGGCCGATGCGTTCGTCGCGATGTACTTCTTCGAAGCGGCCTGCATGATCCAGGTGCGCGCGCAGGCGGGCGGCTCGACGCTGCTGCCGATCGCGCAGCCGATTCTCGACGGCATCAAGCAGCAGATCGCCGCGGTCACGCGCGGAATGGGCGCCGGGGCGCTCGTCTGGCCCGGATTGCTGCGCCAGCTCGATCGGCGTAATCCCGGATACGCGGACTAGCTTGCGCGTCGTTGTCGTTTGCGAACGACCGTGCTAAATTCCTGCCAGCGCTTGCAGTCACGCAACCCTTCATTCGGCTGACACGGCCGGCAACCCGGGAGGCAGCACGATGAGTCTGTTGATGTCGCGACGCGATCTCGCGTTCCTGCTGTATGACTGGCTCGACGCCGAAGCGCTCGTCGCGCTGCCGCGCTAC
>NZ_BCPP01000958.1:0-2695 GCF_016586125.1 Burkholderia sp. E168m23 | reverse complement strand
TCGCACCGATCACCTCCAGGTCGTGGCTGATGAACACATAGCCGAGGTTGTATTTCTGTTGCAAATTCGCGAGCAGCTTCAGCACCTGCTGCTGGATCGACACGTCGAGCGCCGACGTCGGCTCGTCGAGGATCAGGATGCGCGGCTCCAGCACCAGCGCGCGCGCGATTGCGATCCGCTGGCGCTGGCCGCCCGAGAATTCGTGCGGATAACGCTGCAGCACCGTCCGGTCGAGCCCGACTTCGCGCAGCACCGCGAGCGACTTCGCGCGGCGCGCGTCGGGCGTCATGTCCGGGCGATGCAGTTCGAGCCCTTCGCCGACGATCCGCTCGATCGTGTGACGCGGCGAAAGTGAACTGAATGGATCCTGAAAGACCACCTGCATGTTCGAGCGCAGCGCGGTCTGCTCGCGGCCGCGATAGGTCGACAGCGCGCGCCCCTGGAATTCGATCTCGCCGCCGGCCGTCTTCTGCAGCCCGAGCAGCGCCATCGCGAGCGTCGACTTGCCTGAGCCCGATTCGCCGACGATGCCGAGCGTTTCGCCCTGCCGCACCGACACCGACACGTCGGCGACGGCCGTCACCGGCACCGTGCCGAACCAGCCCGCGAAGCCCGGCCGCTTGCGCGCGAACTGCACGCTCACGTGGCGCGCGTCGAGCACGACGGGCGCGATCGGCATCACCGGCGTGACCGTGCGTTGCGGCCGGCTGTTCAGCAGCCGCTGCGTATACGGATGCTCGGGTGCCGCGAAAATCTGCTCGACCGGCCCGCTCTCGACGAGCCGGCCGTGTTCCATCACCGCCACCCGCTGCGCGAAGTGCCGCACGAGATTCAGATCGTGCGTGATCAGGAGGATCGCCATCCCGCGCTTTTCCGCCTCCTCCCGCTGCAGTTCCAGCAGCAGGTCGACGATCTGCGCACGGATCGTCACGTCGAGCGCGGTGGTCGGCTCGTCGGCCAGCAGCAGGCGCGGCCGGCACGCGAGCGCCATCGCGATCATCGCGCGCTGCCGCTGGCCGCCCGACAACTGGTGCGGGTAGCTGTCGACCCGCTTCTCCGGCTCCGCGATGCCGGTGCGCGCGAGCAACGCGATCGCCCGCTTGCGCGCCTCGACGGCCGATACGCCGTCGTGCAGCACGATCGTCTCGCCGATCTGCACGCCGATCGTATACAGCGGGTTGAGCGCCGTCATCGGCTCCTGGAAGATCATCGCGATGTCCGAGCCGCGCAGCCCGCGCATCTCGCGCTCGCTCCTGGTCGCCAGATCCTGCCCGGCAAAGCGGATCGCGCCCGTGACCTCTGCGTCGCGCAGCAACCGCAGGATCGACAGCGCGGTCACGCTCTTGCCGGACCCCGATTCGCCGACGAGCGCGACCCGCTCGCCCCGCCCGATCGCGAGCGTCACGTCGTCCACCGCGACCGTGTCGCCGAAGCGCACATGCAGACGCTCGAGCGACAGCAGCGGTTCGTGCTGCGTCGATACGGTCGGCTCGCTCATCGCTGGCCTCCCGCCGCGCGCACCGAATCGGCGATCCGCGTATCGAGCGCGTTGCGCAGCGCGTCGCCCATGAAGGTCAGCAGCAGCAGCGTCGCGACCAGCACGCCGAACGTCGACAGCGAGATCCACCATGCGTCGAGGTTGCCCTTGCCCTGCGCCAGCAGTTCGCCGAGGCTCGGCGTGGGCGGCGGCACGCCCAGCCCGAGGAAATCGAGGCTGGTGAGCGCGAGGATCGAGCCGCTCATCCGGAACGGCAGGAACGTGATCACCGGCGTGAGGCTGTTCGGCAGCACGTGGCGCCAGATGATCTGCCAGTTCGTCAGCCCCATCGCGCGGGCCGCGCGCACGTAGTCCTGGGTGCGGTTGCGCAGGAATTCCGCGCGCACGTAGTCGGCGAGGCCGATCCAGCCGAACAGAGACAACAGCACGATCAACAGCAGGAAGCTCGGCTCGAAGATCGACGCGAAGATGATCAGCAGGTACAGCTCCGGCAGCGAGCTCCAGATCTCGATCAGCCGCTGCCCGACGATGTCGATGCGCCCGCCGAAGAAGCCCTGCACCGCGCCCGCGGCGATCCCGAGCAGCGTGCCGATCACCGTCAGGATCAGCCCGAACTCGACCGACACGCGGAACCCGTACACGAGCCGCGCGAGCAGGTCGCGGCCCTGCGCGTCGGTGCCGAGCCAGTTCTCGCGCGACGGCGGCGCCGGGTTCGGCACGTTCGAGAAGTAGTTCAGCGTGTCGTAGTAGTAGCGGTTCGGCGGATAGACGACGAAGTTGCCGGGCGCCTCGAGCCGCTTGCGCACGTACGGATCGAGATAGTCGGCCGGCGTCGGGAAATCGCCGCCGAAGGTCGTCTCCGGGTACGCATGGAACATCGGGAAATAGGTCTGGCCGTCGTAGCGCACCACGAGCGGCTTGTCGTTCGACCACAGCGGCGCCGCGAGACTCGCGGCAAAGGCCACGACGAAGATCACGAAGCTCCAGTAGCCGAGGCGCTGCTGCCTGAAACGCTGCCACACGCGGCGGGTGGGCGACGGCGACACGCGCGCACGTGCGGCGTCGATACGGGAAGAGGCGACGGCCCGGTTCATCGCGCACCCCGCCCGCTGGCGCCGGGCATGCGAATGGCTCGTTTCATGTCAGCGCTCCAGGTTGTCGAATTGAATGCGCGGATCGACCCACACATAGCAAAGA
>NZ_BCPP01000957.1:0-2695 GCF_016586125.1 Burkholderia sp. E168m23 | reverse complement strand
CGTTTGAGGCGCGCGTTCGAATTCCATGGACGATTCGGCGGCGCAAGGCGGATGCGATCGAGCGGCCGATCGTCCGTCCGTGAAAAAAGACCGGCGCACGCGCCGGTCTTCCTGCATTCGGCCAACGCGGTGCCAGCGTCAGGCCGCCAGCATTTCCTTCGCGTGCTTGCGTGTGGTGGCCGTGATTTCCAGCCCGCCGAGCATCCGCGCGACTTCCTCGACGCGGCTCGCCTTGTCGAGCGCGACGACCGACGACACCGTGCCACCGCGCTCGTCGGCGCCTTTCGCGACCTGGAAATGATGGTCGCCGCGCGCGGCGACTTGCGGCAGGTGCGTCACGCACAGCACCTGGCGGTCGCGCCCGAGCTGGTGCAGCAGGCGGCCGACCACTTCGGCGACGCCGCCGCCGATCCCCGTGTCGACTTCGTCGAAGATCAGCGTCGGCGTCGGGCTCGCCGCGCTGGCGATCACCGCGAGCGCGAGGCTGATCCGCGCGAGCTCGCCGCCTGATGCGACCTTCGCGAGCGGCCGCAGCGGCACGCCCGGGTGCCCGGCCACGCGGAACTCGACCTGTTCGAGCCCGTGCGGGCCGCCGTCGGCGAGCGGCACGAGCGCGACTTCGAAGCTCCCGCCCGCCATCGACAACTCCTGCATGCCGGCCGTGACGGCCGTGCCGAGCGCCTTGGCGGCCTGCGCGCGCGCCTTCGACAGGCGTTTGGCGTCGGCGAGATAGGCTTCCCGCGCCTTGGCCTGCGCCGCTTCGAGCGCGCCGAGATCGGCGGCCGCGTCGAGCGCGGCAAGTTGCGCGCGGCGCGCCGCATGCTCTTCGTGCAGCGTGTCGGGCGGCAGCCGGAACTTGCGGGCGGTCGAGTGCAGCGCGTCGAGACGCGTTTCGACCTGCGCGAGCCGCTCCGGGTCGAGATCGACGCGCTGCGCGTAGTGCGACAGCGAGTAGACGGCTTCCTGCAACTGGATCTCGGCCGGCTCCAGCGACGCGAGCGCATCGCCGAGCGCGGTGTCGTAGTCGGCCAGGCTGCGCAGCTTGGACACGATCGCGCCGAGCTGCGCGAGCATCGCGTCGTCGGACTCGGACAGCGCGTTGAGCGCGCCGCGCACGCCTTCGATCAGGTTCGCCGAATGCGACAGGCGCTTGTGTTCGTTGCTGACTTCGTCCCATTCGCCGGCTTGCGGCGCGAGCTTGTCGAGTTCGGCGAGCTGCCACGCGAGCTTTTCGCGCTCGAGCTGCAGCTCGCGCTCGTGCGCCTTCGCGGCGTCGATCGCCTGCGTCGCGTCGCGCCATACGCGCCACGCGCGCGCGACGTTCCCGGCATCGGCGACGAGCCCCGCATGCGTGTCGAACAGCTCGCGCTGCGCGTCGGGCCGCATCAGCAGCTGGTGCGCGTGCTGGCCGTGGATGTCGACGAGCATCTCGCCGAGTTCGCGCAGTTGCGCGAGCGTCGCGCTGGTGCCGTTGATGAATGCGCGCGAACGGCCGTTCGCGTCGATCACGCGGCGCAGCATCACGCTGTCCTCGGCGTCGAACGCGTGTTCGTCGAGCCAGCGCGCGACGCGGTCGTGCGGCGTGAATTCGGCCGTGATGTCGGCGCGACCGCAGCCGGTGCGCACGACGCTCGCGTCGGCGCGTTCGCCGAGCGCGAGGGCGAGGGCGTCGATCAGGATCGATTTGCCGGCGCCGGTTTCGCCGGAAAAGACGGAAAAGCCGCTGTCGAATTCGAGATCGAGCGCGGCGACGATGACGAAGTCGCGGATCGAGAGGTGGCGGAGCATGGTGTCGGGAGCAGCGGCGTCAGGACGCCTTGTCGTCTTCGTTCGATGCGTGTTCGTTCCAGTGCAGCTTCTTGCGCAGCGTCGTGTAGTAGCTGTAGCCGATCGGGTGCAGGAACGGCACCGTGTGCTTCGAGCGGCGCACCTCGATCGTATCGTTCAGTTCGAGCGACGTGAACGACTGCATGTCGAAGTTCACGTTGACGTCGCGGCCGCCGACGATCTGGATCGCGATCTTCGAATCGTCGGGCAGCACGATCGGCCGGTTCGACAGCGCGTGCGGCGCGATCGGCACGAGCACGACGCCCGCCAGCTGCGGATGGAGGATCGGGCCGGCCGACGACAGCGCGTACGCGGTCGAGCCGGTGGGCGTCGCGACGATCAGGCCGTCCGAGCGCTGGTTGTACATGTAGCGGCCGTCGACCGACGCGCGCAGCTCGACCATCCCGGAGAAGCCGCTGCGGTTCACGACGACGTCGTTGAACGCGAGCGCGTGGTAGATCGGTTCGCCGTCGCGCACGATCCGCGCCTCGAGCAGCGAACGCTCCTCGCGCTCGAACTTGCCGGCCAGCATCACCGGCACGAGCGCCTGCATGTCGGACGCCGCGATGTCGGTGATGAAGCCGAGCCGCCCGTGGTTGATGCCGATCAGCGGGGTCCGGTACGGCGCGAGCTGGCGGCCGATGCCGAGCATCGTGCCGTCGCCGCCGAGTACGATCGCCACGTCCGCTCGTGCCCCGATTTCGGCCGGGGTGAGCGCCGGATAGCCGGCGATGCCGATTTCGCGCGCGGTATCGCCTTCGAAGACGACCTCGAAGCCGAGCGTGGCGATGCTGTCCGCCAGCGTGGCGAGCGGTTCGGCGATGCCGGGCGTGTTGCTCCGGCCGACGAGCGCGACAGTCTTGAACTG
>NZ_BCPP01000956.1:0-2696 GCF_016586125.1 Burkholderia sp. E168m23 | reverse complement strand
GGCACGCGTGCTCGCGGCACGGCGCGACGATGCGGCGTGGCTGGGCGCGAACTGCATCGTCGAAGCGGGGCATGCGCGGTCTGCCGATGAATCGGTGTTCCCGATTCCGCTGGTGACGGCCGGGCAGGTCGCGGATCGCGCGGCGCTCGACGCGCATCGCGAGGCACTCGTGTTCGAGCGCGCGGTGTGGCGCGACGCCGTGTTCGCGTCGCTGGCCGACGGCGGGCCGGGCGTGAGCCGTGCGCTGTCGCGGCTGGCGCCCGGCGGCTACCTGACCGTGTCGATCGTGCCGGTCCTGCTGGCCGTCGCGCAGGTTTCCGCGCATTGCCGCGCGCTGTGCGTCGACTTCATCGACGCCCAACTGACCTTGATCGGCGCGAACGTCGAAGCGGCACTCGCGCGCCGACAGGCCGCCGACCGGCCCGCGACGCACGAATTGCGCGGCTTCGCGCAGGCGCTGGGACGGGCGCGACAAGCGCTCGCGGCGATGCCGGCACCGGCAGCCACCGCGCATGAAGATGCGTCGCGCATCGACGCGTGGCTCGACGATCGCGCCGACGCCGCGCCGCTCGCCGCCTGACGCTCGCGGTACGCCGCGTGTGCCGTACACTTGGCGCTCTTTCAATCGTGGCAGAGCGAGCAGGCATGTACGCATCGACCTTCATTTTTCGTGCCGGGCAGTACGACGACGAATTCCACCGGCTCGACCGGCAGATCGCCGACATGGCGCGCGCGACGCCCGGTTATCTCGGCGAGGAAACGTGGGAGAACGCGGAAGCTGGCCTGATTCAGAACGTCTACTACTGGGAATCCGAGGCGGCGCTGCGGCAGTTGATGCAGCATCCCGCGCATCTCGAGGCCAAGGCGAAGCAGGCGCGCTGGCTGGACGGGTATCGCGTCGTGATTTCGCAGGTGCTTCGCGAGTATGGCGACGGCAAGCTGACGCCGCCGCATGCGGGGCCATCCGCGTAACGGTTGCCGGTCGGTCAGGCGGTCGCGCCGGTTTCTCCCGGCGTGGCAGGTTCTCCCGCCGCGCGGGCCCAGATCGGGAACGTCGCGTTCTGGATCGACGTCTGCGCGTCGATGACCTTGCGGTGATCGATGCCGGGCAGGTCGAGCAGCCGGTCGACCGCCGCCTTCGCGCCTTCGGCATCCTGCGGAAAGGCACACGCGAACTGCTTGTTCGTATCGAACAGAATCCACCAGATATCCGACGCGAACGGCCCCTGGTCGTTGGTCTCGATCACGATCGCGCCGAGGTCGGACAGCGCGATGCCGCGCATCGCCCCGGTCCCGTCGGTCGCTTCGATGCGCGTATCGGTTGCCGTCACGGTCCAGCCGCTTTGCCGGGCAGGCGGTCGGGGCGATGACGGCGCGGCATGCGGTCGGGCCGGGCTGCCGGTGACTGCGCCGGTGCCGGTGCCGGTGCCGGTGCCGGTGCCGGTCGGCACGGCCCCAGCCGCGGTACCGACGCCGAGGCTCGGCGCACCGTCATCCTGCGAACCGCGCCCATCGATCCACGGCAGCGCGGCGGCGCCCACCATCACCGCCATCCATAAGTAGTACCCGGCCCCGAACGTACGGATCGTTTCGTAGTTCGCGTCGGTCGGGATCGTATGCCACCCGAGCGCGAAGACCACGACCACGGCCAGCAGCGCGGATACGGTACGGCTCGGCCTGAGCAGCGCGACGACGAGCAGCGGGTTGCCGAGCCATGCGAATTGCAGGTCGAGGATCGCGAGCGGGCCGAGCACGAGCACGGTGTAGCCATGCCACCAGCTCACCGCGCCGGCCGCGTTCGGCGGTTCGGCTGCGACGGGCAGCAGCAGCGACGCGACATACAGCGCGACGATCACGACGCGTGCGAGGTTCAGGCGGGGCGAAGCGGAACGAATCTGCATGTTGCCTTCTCGTGGTGCACGATCATGCGAAGCGACGAATGCCGGGCGGCCGGGCCGTCATTCACGGTGCGCGGCGCCGATGCGGCGACGCGTCGAACGCGATTGTGGGCGATTCATGCGGCGATGTCGAACGGGCGTCGTCCGCCGCTGCAAGGTCAAAGCGCTTCGACCAGCAACCGCCTGCTCTTCTCGCAATACTCGTGACATGCCGCGCGCGCCGCGATCGATGCGCCGTGCACGAACCGCGGCGCGTCCGCCCGCCGCGACATCGACACGACGATCGACGGCGGCGACGGCTGCAGCGGCAGCTCGACGACTTCGCCGCTTTCGATCAGCGCATCGACGAACAGCACCGGAATCGCGGCGACGCCGAAACCGTCACGCACCAGTTGCACGATCACCGAGATCGATGGCGAACCGGTGATGCGCGTCTCCGACAGCGGCACGCCGTGCGCATGCGCGAGCGTGCGGACGATGTCCTCCAGCGCGCGATGGGGCGCGGTGCCGCGGCCGTAGGTGAGGATCGGCTGGCGCAACACCTGCCGCGCGACGCCCGCGCGGGTATTCGGCAGCAGGCCGGCGCGCGCGATCCAGCGCACCGGGTAGTTCGCGAGCGCGTCGCACACGACCGACGCCTCGTCGCTGCCTTCCACACGGATGATCAGGTCGAGCTCGCCGGCCATCAGCCGGCGCTGCAGCACGACGCTGACGTCGACGGTCAGGTCGATCTCGAGCTCAGGATAGTCGGCCGCGAGCCGCCGCATGTAGTGCGGCAGCCAGCTGTGCACGACCGTC
>NZ_BCPP01000955.1:0-2701 GCF_016586125.1 Burkholderia sp. E168m23 | reverse complement strand
GTCAGGATCGGCACGAAGGTCGCGTTCGGCTCGTTCAGCACGAATTTCACCGTGCTGTCGTCGACCTTCGTGACCGACTTCACGAGCTTCACGAGGCCCATCGACTGCGCGTGCGGAAAGCCGCTCGCGCCGGCCACCTTGTGCCACGGATTCGCATCGTCGAGCATCCGCGTGAACGTGAACACGACATCGTCCGCGTTCAGCGCACGGCCCGGCTTGAAATAGTCGGTGGTCTGGAACGCGACGTTCGGGCGCAGGTGGAACGTGTACGTGAGGCCGTCGGCGCTCGCTTCCCATTTGTCCGCGAGCGCGGGCACGACCTTCTTCGCGGCTTCGTCGTAGGACACGAGTGTGTTGAAGATCACGTCGGCCGATGCGTTGGTCGTGACGAGCGAGTTGTACTGCACGACGTCGAAGCCGTCCGGGCTCGATTCCGTGCAGACGGTGAGCGGCTTGGCGGCGGCGAGGCCGGGGACGGCAAGGGCGGCGAGGGCCGTGGCCACGGCGGCCGCGGCGAACAGCTTGACGTGCATAGGATCTCCCACGTGGCGTGTGTTTTTCGCTGAATGACGGAGGCAGGCGCGGCCCGGAAGCGGGCAGGGCCGACGCGGCTGGCGAATAGCATACCGTCAAAGCGTGCGACGCGCGAAAAAAGGCGCCGGAACGCGGTGAATTGACCGAAAAACGGCTGCGTTCGCGACGGAATGCGTGTTGGGGCGGCGGTGTGGGCAGGTCAAGAGCGATGCGCGAGGCAACGGCGCCGAGACGGCGGTCGAACGCGAGGCGCTGAGCACATGCGTGGCGCGACTCGAGCGACGAAACAGATACGATCGCGCCAGCGATGCGTGACATGTGGTGCGCCACGGAGTCCGGAACGCGGGAACGCAAGAACGCAAGAACGCAGAAACGCAGAAACGCAGAAACGCAGGAGGGCGGGAATCCGCTCGGCTCCGCGCGATCCGACCGCGGCGATCAAGCCGCGCCCCGGCGCGAGACGTGCGCCGGGATCCACGACGCGCTCAGTGCGCGCCGGCCTTCGGCTTGCGCGGCGCCTTTTCGAACAGGCGGTCGTACAGCCAGCGCGGCAGCACGTGCAGCACCTTCGCGACGACGCCCATCTGCCACGGAATCACGCGGAATGCGTGCTGCCGGGCGATCGCGCGTGCCGCACGCGCGGCGAAGCGATCGGCGTCCATCAGGAACGGCATCCGGTACGGGTTGTGCGCGGTCATCGGCGTGCGGATGTAGCCGGGCGCGATCGTCACGACGCCGACGCCGGCCGGGCGCAGCTCGACGCGCAGCGCTTCCAGATACTTGATCGCGGCCGATTTCGACGCGCTGTACGCGCCGGAGCCGGGCAGGCCGCGCACGCCGGCGACGCTCGCGACGCCGACCAGCGTGCCGTGGCGCGCGGCCGTCATCGGGCCGACGAACGGCTCGAACGTCGCGACCATCCCGTAGTAGTTGATGTCCATTACGTCGCGGAACGCCGCGAGATCGCCCTGGCCCGTGACGGCGCCCTGGCTGATGCCCGCGTTCGCGATCACGACGTCGGGGCAGCCGTGCGCGGCGATGAACGACGCGGCGGCCGTCGCGAGCGCCTCGGCGTCGCGCACGTCGGCGGAATAGACGGAGATGGACAGCTTCGGGAACCGCCGCGCGAACGCATCGAGTGCATCGGTGCGTCGCGCGACGAGGGCGAGCGTGGCGCCCTGGCGGGCGTATTCCTCGGCCATCGCAAGGCCGAGGCCGCTCGACGCGCCGGTGATGAAGACCTTCAGCGGAGTAGTCATGCCGGCGCGCGGACGGGGATCAGAGCTTCTTGTCCTGAACTTGCTTCACGAGGAAGTCGAGCACCTGCGCGGTACCCGGGATGCTGTTCGTGTAAGCCGGGCCCGTCTTGTACTTGCCCTGGACGACGACCGTCGGCACGCCGTCGATCGCGTAGTCCTTCAGCAGCTTGGCCGACTGGTTCACCTCGCCCTGCACGCTGAACGAGTTGTACGCGTCCATGAACTTCTTCTTGTCGACGCCCTGCGTGGCCAGGAAGTCGGCCTGCGCCTGCGGCGTCAGCAGGTAGTTCTTCTGCTTGTGGATCGCGTTGAAGATCGCCGGCGTGACCTTCTCGGAGATGCCGAGCGCGGACACCGCATAGAACAGCTTCGAGTGCGGGAGGAAATCGTCACGGAATGCGACCGGCACGCGCTTGAAGTCGATGTTGTTGCCCTGCTTCTTCACCCAGGCCTCGATCGTCGGCTCGAATTCGTAGCAGTGCGGGCAGCCGTACCAGAAGAACTCGATCACCTCGACCTTGCCGGCCGGCGCGGATACCGGCTGCGGCGACTTCATCACCTCGAAGTCCTTGCCGGCGGCCGGCGCGGCGGGCGAAGCCTGGGCGAGGCCGGCGGCCAGGCCCAGGGACAGAAGGAGCGTGCTAAGCAGTTTTTTCATGTTGTGAACGTCGAATCAGTTGCTCGGGTTACGGAACGTAACGGGTTCTGCGTGGGCTCGGCCGGTTGGCTTACTGCTTCGTGAAGCGGATCACCGCCGTGTCGACACCTGCATCGGACAGGCGCTGGCGGGCCGAGTTCATATCCTCGAACTTCGAGAACGGGCCGACCCGCACGCGGAAATAGGTCACGCCACTGACGTCGCGCTTCGACACCTTCGATTCGAAGCCCTGGAAGCCGAGGCGCGCACG
>NZ_BCPP01000954.1:0-2703 GCF_016586125.1 Burkholderia sp. E168m23 | reverse complement strand
GTTCGGCGGCCATGCCGGCCGCGCGCTGCGCAAGGGCGACGTGCTGCATCTGCACGCGGACGCCGGGCGCGGCGACGCCGGTGCGATGCTGGCCGCGGCCGAGATTCCCGCGCTGACGCATGCATGGACGCTCGGCGTGCTCGACGGTCCGCATGGCGCACCGGATTTCTTCACGCCGGACGACATCGCGATGCTCTACGGCACACAGTGGACCGTCCATTACAACTCCAGCCGCACCGGCGTGCGGCTGATCGGCCCGAAGCCGCAATGGGCGCGTGCGGACGGTGGCGAGGCGGGCCTGCATCCATCGAACATCCACGACAACGCGTATGCGATCGGCGCCGTCGATTTCACCGGCGACATGCCGGTGATTCTCGGCCCGGACGGGCCGAGCCTCGGCGGCTTCGTGTGCCCGGTGACGGTCGTGCGCGACGAGTTGTGGAAGCTCGGGCAGTTGCGGCCGGGCGATACCGTGCAGTTCGTGCGCGCGGGCGTGTCGGCCGGGGTATCGACTGCTGCGGTCGTGGATGCGACGCGTGACGTTGCCGCTGCCGCATCCGGCGCATCCGCCTCCTTCGACGATTGCGTGCTGCATCGCGACCCGTCGGCCGGCGGCGGCATCGGCGTCGTCTACCGGCGCTCGGGCGACCGCAACGTGCTGGTCGAATACGGGCCGCTCGTGCTTGACCTGAACCTGCGCTTTCGCGTGCACGCCCTGATGGGCTGGCTCGACGCGCACCGGTTGCCCGGCATGCTCGACCTGACGCCTGGCATCCGCTCGCTCCAGGTGCAGTTCGACGCGCGGACGCTGCCGCTCGACGCGCTGCTCGCGCATCTGCAGGCCGCCGAGCGCGAACTGGCCGACGTGGCGGACCTGCGTGTGCCGAACCGCATCGTGCATCTGCCGCTGTCGTGGGACGACCCGTCGACGCGCGTCGCGATCGAGCGCTACATGCAGTCGGTGCGGCCCGATGCGCCGTGGTGCCCGAGCAATATCGAGTTCATCCGGCGCATCAACGGCCTGGCGAGCATCGACGACGTGAAGCGCATCGTGTTCGACGCGCGCTATCTGGTGATGGGCCTCGGCGACGTCTACCTCGGCGCGCCCGTCGCGACGCCGCTCGATCCGCGGCACCGGCTCGTGACGACGAAATACAACCCCGCGCGCACCTGGACGCCGGAGAACGCGGTCGGCATCGGCGGCGCGTACCTGTGCGTGTACGGGATGGAAGGGCCGGGCGGCTATCAGTTCGTCGGCCGTACCGTGCAGATGTGGAACCGCCACCGCACCACGCGTGAATTCGAGGCCGGCAAGCCGTGGCTGCTGCGCTTCTTCGACGAGATCCGCTTCTATGAAGTCAGCGAGGCCGAACTGACTGCGTTGCGTGCGGATTTCATCGCGGGTCGCGCGACGCTGAAGATCGAGGAATCGGTGTTCGATCTGCGCGCCTACAACCGCTTCCTGCACGACGAGGCGGAGTCGATCGCCGCGTTCAAGGCGACGCAGCAGGCCGCGTTCGACGCGGAGCGCGAGCGCTGGCGCGCGGCGGGCCACGCGGAATACGTCGGCGACGCGGAGCCGGGCGACGCGCAAGCGGACCGGGTAGCGGGCGCGCTCGACGACACGCAGCGGGCGATTGCCGCCGACGTGTCGGGCAGCGTATGGAAGGTGCTGGTGGACGCCGGCGAGCGCGTGACCGAAGGGCAGGTCGTCGCGATCGTCGAATCGATGAAGATGGAGGTGGCGGTGACGGCAACGGAAGACGGCACGATCGAGACGATCGATTGCGCGCCAGGCGCGGCGGTGGTGGCCGGCCAGCGGCTGATGGTGATGAAGGCGGGCGCCGCCGAGGAGGTCGCATGAGCACGACGGACCGCCCGGTTCTGCCCGGGCTGCGCTCGATTGCCGCGCTGCGTGCCCGCTATGCGGCGGGCGACCTGACGCCGCATGCGCTCGTCGACGCGATCGCCGCGCATTTCGACGCGGGCGACCCGCACCATGCGTGGATCAGGCCGCTGACGCGCGACGAGATGATGTCGTATGCCGACGCGCTGGCCGGACGCGACATCGCGTCGTTGCCGCTGTACGGCGTGCCGTTCGCGATCAAGGACAACATCGACCTCGCCGGCATCCCGACGACGGCAGGCTGCCCCGCCTACGCATACACGCCGGCACGCAGCGCGCCGGTGATCGAGCGGTTGATCGCGGCCGGCGCGATTCCCGTCGGCAAGACCAATCTCGACCAGTTCGCGACCGGGCTCTCGGGGCAGCGCTCGCCTTACGGTGCGTGCCGCAATGCGCTCGACTCGCGCTATGCGTCGGGTGGCTCGAGTTCCGGGTCGGCGGTGGCCGTCGCGCTCGGCGTCGCGACGTTCTCGCTCGGCACCGATACGGCCGGCTCCGGGCGCGTGCCGGCCGCATTCCACGGGCTCGTCGGGCTCAAGCCGACACGCGGCGTGCTCAGCACGCTCGGCGTGGTGCCGGCCTGCCGGTCGCTCGATTGCGTGTCGGTGTTCGCGCGTTCGGCGGACGACGCGCGCACCGTGTTCGCCGCCGCGCACGGCGTGATGGACGGCGATCCGTACGGGCGGGCCTGGCAGCCGCTGTTGGGTGCGGACGGATTGCGTGTGCAGCCGGCACGCCCGCTCGCGCAATTGCGCTTCGGCACGCCGCGTGCCGATCAGCTCGAATTCTTCGGCGAC
>NZ_BCPP01000953.1:0-2708 GCF_016586125.1 Burkholderia sp. E168m23 | reverse complement strand
TTTCTTCAACGGGCCGAACCATACGTTCGACGGCGCCCATCCGGTGAATGAGCAGTTCGTCGGGCCGGGCGCGCCGCGCGGTGCGTGGGTCGGCGTGCGCTATGCGTGGGATTGAGCGGCGCGTGGCCGTGTGTGGCGCGCTTGCATGTGTCGTCGCGTCATGACACGAGCGAGTGCGGGGCCGTTACGTGAGCGGCACCGTCGCGAACATCGCATTGACGGCGCGTGCGACGCTGCGCGCCAATGCCGGGTCGCTTGCGAGATGCCCGGCCTGCACGCGTTCGATTTCCGCTTCGGGTGCGGCCCGCGCGAGGCGTTCGACGTTGCCGACCGGGCAAACGGGATCGTGCATCCCGTGCGCGGCGAACAGCGGCACGCGCGCCTGTGCGGCCCGTCGCGCGAGCGCGAGCACGCGGCGCTCGCCGAGCCAGCAGTCGTGTTGCAGGTAGTGCGCCTGGACCCGGTATTTGTCGATCAGACGGCCGACGGTCTGGTTCGAACGGACCGCATGCACGGGCGAGCGGCGCGTGCGTGCCGATGCGAGGATCGCGCTTTCGTATGCGTGCCACGCGAGCGCCACTGCGCGCTGGCGGGCTGTGTTCGCGCCGGGGCGCAGCCCGGCAGCGCAGCGCGACAGCAGGTGATCCGGCCGGCCGCCGCCGGCCGCTGCATGCAGGCGCCGCCATTCGCGCGGCGCACGCGTGCGGGAAGTCATGAAGAGCCCGCGGACTTCGCGTGGCGACGTCAGGAACAGCCCGCGCAGCACGACGCCCGTCACCCGCGCCGGATGCGTGCCCGCATACGCGAGCGCGAGCGCGGCGCCCCACGAGCCGCCGACGACGCCCCAGCGGGCGATGCCGAGCTGCTCGCGCACCGCCTCCAGATCCGCGATCAGCCGCGCGGTGTCGTTGTGGCGCGTGCCGCCGCGCGGCCCCGACGCGCCCGCGCCGCGCTGATCGACGAGCACGACGCGCACGCGGGTGAGGTCGAACAGCCGCAGGATGCCGGCCTGGCTGCCGCTGCCGGGCCCGCCGTGCAGCACGACGACCGGATGGCCCTGCGCGGCGCCGGCCACGGCGAAGGCGATCGATTGCGCGTCGCGGTGCAGGCGCCTGTGTACGGGCGGGGCCGGTGACGCCGGCGTATCGGGCAAGGCCCGCGGCGCGAGCGATGGCGTGGATCGAGTCGGGCGACGCGTCATGTCTGTCGATAGGGTTCGGAAGGGGGAACTTTCGGCGGCCGGACGGTGGCCGGGCCTGCCCTGCGACAAAGCGAGAAGCGCGCCAGAAGCGCGCCCGCCGCGAAGATCCGGATTCGCACGGGTAGTCACGCGTCGGGAAATCACGGTATCACGAAGGCAGGCCGTCGCCTGACGCGACACGCCGCCGCTGCGCCCGGTCGATTCATTACATCGTCCTTTCAGTTTCGTTGCGTGGCGCCAGCGTGGCCCGATGCTTGCTTGCAGTGACGGCAAAGAGTCCGGCAGTTGACCGGAAGGATCCCCCGGAGGAGACAATGCGCGATGACGTAGAGCAGGCGGCCGGGTCACGGGCCGCGCATCCCGCCGGCTGGCCCGCGCCGTCGATCCAGAAGGCCCATGAGCGCTCGGAGACGTTCGGCCTGCAGGTATCGGCGCGGCCCGACTACGACGTGCTGTCGAACGCGGCGCTGGTGCTCAAGCGCGAGCAGAGCCGGGTGCTGTGCGTACACGCGATGCCGGTGATGGAGACGCTGCACGAGCAGATCGTCAACACGCAGAGCATGATCGTGCTGACCGATGCGGAAGGGCTGATCCTGCATTCGATCGGCGACGACGATTTCCTGCGCCGCGCGGAGAAGGTCGCGCTGCGCCCGGGCGCGAACTGGGCGGAGAACCGGCAAGGCACCAACGCGATCGGCACGGCGCTGGCCGAGCTGTGCCCGATGGTCGTCCACGGCGACCAGCACTTCCTGGCCGCGAACCGCTTCCTGACCTGTTCGAGCGTGCCGATCCTCGATCCGTACGGCGACGCGATCGGCGTGCTCGACGTGACGGGCGACCACCGCAGCTATCACCAGCACACGATGGCGCTCGCGAAGATGTCGGTGCAGATGATCGAGAATCACCTGTTTACGACGACCTTTCAGGAAACGCTGCAGGTGTCGTTCCATGGCCGCCCCGAATTTCTCGGCACGCTGATGGAGGGGATCGTCGCGTTCACCGCCGATGGCCGCTTCCTGTCGGCCAATCGCAGCGCGCAGTTCCAGCTCGGCATGCCGCTCGCCGCGCTGCGCGCGCACACGCTGTCGTCGCTGTTCGACGTCACCAGCGCCCAGCTGATCGACCGCATGCGCGCGAGCACCGACCGGCACCTGATGCTCAATCTCGGCAACGGCGCGGTGGTCTGCGCGCGCGTGCACTTCCGCCGCGCGACGCTCGCCGAAGGCAGCCGGCCGACGGACGTCCACGACGCGGGCGCGCCGGCCGCGCGCGCGAACGCGGTGCCCGCGCCGGCGGCGGGCACGTCGGCCGGCCTGTCGCGGCTCAACTATCTCGACACCGGCGATGCGCAGGTCGCCAGCGTGATCGCGAAGGTGCGCAAGGTGATCGGCAAGGACATCCCGATCCTGATCACCGGCGAGACCGGCACCGGCAAGGAACTGCTCGCGCAGGCGATCCACAACGACTCGCCGCGCCGCGACGCGCCGTTCGTCGCGGTCAACTGTGC
>NZ_BCPP01000952.1:0-2712 GCF_016586125.1 Burkholderia sp. E168m23 | reverse complement strand
GGCCCTTCGCGTCGGCGACCGGCTGGTAGTTGACGACGACCGCGACCGACAGCCGCTTCACGCTGCCCATCGGCTGTTCGGTATGGCGGATCGTCTTGTCGAGCTCGTAGTTGGTCGTCTGGTCCTTGCGGTCGCTGACCGGCGTGGTCTGCGGCCCGTTCTGGCCGTTGCCGGCGACGATCGGCGCGGAGGCCGGCTGCGGCGGCGTGTTCGACAGCGCCCCCGGCACGCCCGACGCGCCGCCCTGCGCGAGTTCGGTCGCGCTGCTGGTCTGCTGGCTGCGGATCGCGGCCTGCTGCGGCGTGCCGTTCGGGCCGTAGCTTTCCGACGTCTGCTCGATCTTCGAGAAGTCGAGATCCGCGCTGACCTGCGAGCGCGCGTTGCCGGCGCCGAAGATCGGCGCGAGGATCGCGTCGATGCGCTTCTGGGTGTTGTGCTCGACCTGCTGCACGTACTTGAGCTGGCTCGCGTCGAGGCCGGACGCGGACGCGGTCTGGGTCAGCAGGTTGCCGTCCTGGTCGACGATCGTCACGTTCTTGGCCGGCATGTCGGGCACGCCGGACGACACCATCCGCGTGATCGCCTGCACCTGGCCCTCGTCGAGCACGCGGCCCGGGTAGAGGTCGACGAACACCGACGCGCTCGGCGCTTCCTTGTCGCGCACGAACACCGACGGCTTCGGGATCGCGAGATGCACGCGCGCGCCGCGCACGGCGTTGATCGATTCGATGGTGCGCTGCAGCTCGCCTTCGAGCGCGCGCTGGTAGTTGATCTGCTCGGCGAACTGGCTGATGCCGAATTTCTGGTTGTCCATCAGCTCGAAGCCGACCGAGCCGCCTTTCGGCAGCCCCATCGCGGCGAGCTTCAGGCGCGTTTCGTGCACCTGGCCCGACGGCACCAGGATCGCGCCGCCGGCATCGGCGAACTTGTAGGGAACGTTTGCCTGCTGGAGCGCGGCGATGATCGCGCCGCCGTCGCGGTCCGACAGGTTGCTGTACAGCACGCGGTAGTCGGGCGCCCGGCTCCACAGCACGAGCGCGGTGATCGCGGCGATCGCGAACGCGACGGCGATCACGAACGGCAGCTTCGGGTTGCCCTTCATCCGCGAGATGCCGGGAATGCGTTCGGCGAAGCCGCCCAGCCCGAAGTCCGCGCCTGCGCCGCCCGCGCCCGGCAACGCGGCGGCCGCGGCGGCGCCGGGCGCCGGGCTGAGGCCCGCGCGGGCGTCTGGGTTGATCAGCGAGTTGGCCTGCGAATCCATGCGTCGAGTTTCTCCGGAGCGGGACGACTGAGCTCGCTCGGACGAGCGGGCGGACAATGACACGATGCGATTATCGTGACCGGCGGCGCACTCCGATCGACCGAAAAGAGCGGGGTTTCCCCCGTACTTTCGCGGCTTTGACGCGCGCCGCGCTGCTATCCTTTTTCGCGATCCGGCATGGTGCGCGTGGTGCGGCGCCGGCGGATCGCCCGGTGCGTCCGGGTCTTTTCTCTATGTCTGGGGACAGCATGACTGCGAACGTCAGCGGAATCGGTTCGGTGTTGCAACAGATGCAGTCGATGGCCGCGCAGGCGTCCGGCGGCGTCGCGAGCCCGACGGCGGCGCTGGCCGGCTCGGGTGCGGCGACGGCCGGCACGTTCGCGAGCGCGATGAAGGCATCGCTCGACAAGATCAGCGGCGACCAGCAGCACGCGCTCGGCGAGGCGAAGGCGTTCGAGGTCGGCGCGCCGAACATCTCGCTGAACGACGTGATGGTCGACATGCAGAAAGCCAATATCGGCTTCCAGTTCGGGCTCCAGGTCCGCAACAAGTTAGTGAGCGCTTACAACGACATCATGCAGATGTCGGTGTAAAGGGGCGGCCATTCGACGACGGGTATCCGGGCACGGCCCGGGGCTTGCAGAACGAGACCGGCGCGCCGGCATCGGCCGCCCGGCGGCAGCCCTTGCTCACCTAAAGCTTTCCAAATCCCTTCCGATAACTCCGGTGAAGGCCGCGCCGTGCGACGCACGGCGGCGGCTCCCGCATAGCCAAGGCACATAACAAGGAGAAGCGCATGTTTTCCCCAGGACACGCTGGAGCCAGTGCGTACGCGCGTGTCGGCGTCGAGACCGGGGTGATGGGCGCCTCCCCGCACCGGCTGATCGCGATGCTGTACCAGGGCGCCCGGCAGGCGATCGCGCTGGCGCGCATGCATTTGCAGCAGGACAACGTGTCCGGGCGCGGCGAAGCGATCGGCAAGGCGATCCGGATCGTCGAGAGCGGCCTGCAGGCGTCGCTGAACCGCGACGCGGGCGGCGAGATCGCCGAGCGCCTCAATGCGCTGTATGCGTATATCGGCCGGCGCCTGCTGGAAGCGAACGCGCAGGCGAGCGACGCGATGCTGGTCGAGGTCGACGGCCTGCTCGCGACGCTCGAGGAAGCATGGACGGGCATCGCCCCGGAAGTCGCGCGGATGGCCGCGCAACAGGTAGCGGAAGCATCACGATGAATCTCAAGGCCGAATACTTCGCGCGTTACGAGGCGCTCGCCGCCGTGTCGGGCCGGATGCTGTGCGCCGCGCGCGGCGCCGACTGGAGCGCGTTGCCGGGGTTGCAGGCCGAATTCATGCAGCTCGTCGACGGGTTGAAGGAGGCCGATCCGGGCGTCGCGCTCGACGAATCGGATCTCGGCCGCAAGCTCGACCTGATCCGCCGCATCCTGGCCGACGA
>NZ_BCPP01000951.1:0-2714 GCF_016586125.1 Burkholderia sp. E168m23 | reverse complement strand
CTCGAGTTGCGCGCCTTCGTCCATCAGCGTGAAGTTGTCGAACACGAAGAAGTTCGCGAGGATCTGCTCCGGCGTCAGGCCGATGGCCTTCAGCAGGATCGTGACCGGCATCTTGCGGCGACGGTCGACGCGGAAGTACAGGATGTCCTTCGGATCGAATTCGAAGTCGAGCCACGAGCCGCGGTACGGAATGATCCGTGCCGAGAACAGCAGCTTGCCCGAGCTGTGCGTCTTGCCCTTGTCGTGTTCGAAGAACACGCCCGGCGAACGGTGCAGCTGCGAGACGATGACACGCTCGGTGCCGTTGATGACGAACGAGCCCGTCGGCGTCATGAGCGGAATTTCGCCCATGTACACTTCCTGCTCCTTCACTTCCTTGACGACCGGCTTGTTCGGCGATTCCTTGTCGAGAATGACGAGGCGGACCTTCGCGCGCAGCGCGGAGCAGTACGTCAGGCCACGCTGCTGGCATTCCTTGATGTTGAATGCCGGCGAGGACAGCGCATAGCTCACGAACTCGAGGCGCGCGAAACCGTTGTGCGAAACAATGGGAAATACCGACGTGAACGCGGCCTGCAAACCCTCAGGCTTACGTTGCGTCGCGGGCACATCGGCTTGCAGAAACGTGCTGAATGATTCAAGCTGGGTAGCCAGCAAGAACGGAACTTGGTGAACGATGGGGCGCTTCGCGAAACTCTTGCGAATGCGCTTCTTCTCGGTGAAGGAATATTGCATACGATCTCCGAATCACGGCGGGTGCTATCGAGGCGGAATACCTGGACGTTTCAAACCCGAGTGTTCACCGACTGAGACCCGATGGCCGTTCGACGGCTTGAACGAGCCGAGAAGCTTGGTGGTTGGCCGCTACCAACCGCTGGCTGACGGCAGCGGATGCCTGTGTTGCCCGCTACCCGACCAAACTTGCCTTCTGCAGTCGCTTCAGAAGACAAAGAGAACCGCCAATCGTGCGTGATTCATCACAACGATCAAGCGGTTTTCTTTGGCTTCTGGGGCCGATTATTCGGGCTCCCGAATGAGTGCCAGAATAACGTCCCCACAAAGCACAAAAAGGCCGGCGGTGAAAATACCGCCAGCCTTCGCACAGCGCGCCGAAACTTACTTGACTTCGACCTTCGCGCCAGCTTCTTCCAGCTTCTTCTTGGCTTCTTCAGCAGCAGCCTTGTCGACGCCTTCCTTGACGGGCTTCGGTGCACCGTCAACCAGGTCCTTCGCTTCCTTCAGGCCCAGGCCCGTCAGTTCGCGAACGGCCTTGATGACCGAAACCTTGTTGGCGCCGGCTTCAGCCAGGACGACCGTGAATTCGGTCTTCTCTTCTGCTGCAGCAGCTGCGCCACCGCCTGCCGGGCCAGCGACTGCCACTGCAGCTGCCGACACGCCAAACTTCTCTTCGAACGCCTTGACCAGTTCGTTCAGTTCCAGAACGGTCATCCCTTCGACTGCTGCCAGGATGTCTTCTTTTGCGATTGCCATTTGAAATACTCCTAAATTGAATTCGGATACAGCCAGCGATCAGTAACGCTGATGCACGTTCGCTTACGCAGCTTCCGCTTGCTTCTTCTCGGCCAGCGCGGCGAGAGCACGCGCGAAGCCCGAAACAGGCGATTGCATAACGAACAGCAGCTTCGAGAGCAGTTCTTCGCGGCTCGGGATGCTTGCCAGCGCTTGCACGCCAGCCTTGTCCATCACCTTGCCATCGAACGAACCAGCCTTGATGACCAACTTTTCATTGCTCTTGCTGAAGTCGTTGACGACCTTAGCAGCAGCAATGGCATCTTCCGAGATGCCGTAGATCAGGGGACCAGTCATCTGCTCTGCCAGCGGAGCAAAAGGCGTACCTTCGACGGCGCGACGCGCCAGCGTGTTCTTCAACACGCGCAGGTAAACCTGTTGCTCACGCGCTTTCGCGCGCAGCTTGGTCAGATCGCCAACCGCAATTCCACGATACTCAGCCAGCACAACGGTCTGGGCCTTCGCGACTTGCGCGGAAACCTCAGCGACGACGGCTTGCTTGTCTTCTCTATTAAGCGGCACGGTTAGCCTCCAGAAACGATACGTTCGGCATGGCCGGTATGGCCGAAACCTCACGTACCTCGTTCAACAACGGCGTCCGACCTCGTTAGGAGTATTTCCACCTCACGCCGCGAATCGCTTCGCGGCCTGGGGCTTCACCACTGCAAAACTTTTTCGGGTTCGCCATCTGCGTTGGCTTGAATTAAGGGATCGCCTGCCTGCTGCGCCCCACCAACGGTCTTTGATAACCGGTTGTCCGCCCTACTGCACGAACAACCGCCCAAAGCCCATGTAGGCCGCTTCGCGAACGAAGCGGCCCGGATACTTGCTTACTGTGCTGCCAGCGTAGCCTGGTCGACACGCACGCCGACGCCCATCGTGCTCGACAGTGCGATCTTGCGCAGGTACACGCCCTTGCTCGTTGCCGGCTTTGCCTTCTGCAGCGCTTCGATCAGCGCCGACAGGTTCGAACGCAGCGCGGTCGGCTCGAACGATGCACGGCCGATGGTCGCGTGGATGATACCGGCCTTGTCGACGCGGAATTGCACCTGACCAGCCTTCGCGTTCTTGACGGCGGTTGCGACGTCCGGCGTGACCGTACCGACCTTCGGGTTCGGCATCAGGCCGCGCGGGCCCAGGATCTGACCGAGCGTACCGACGATACGCATCGTGTCCGGCGAAGC
>NZ_BCPP01000950.1:0-2714 GCF_016586125.1 Burkholderia sp. E168m23 | reverse complement strand
GTCCGACCAGATCGCGATGCTGCACGGCGCGAACGCGCCGGTGCAGCGCCTGCTGCTGCTCAACGCGACGAGCCACGGCGACACGCTGAACGAAGTCGTGCAGGCGTACCGCAGCGCGGGCGATCACCCGGATCTCGCCGGCTGCATCCTCACGAAGCTCGACGAGGCGACCCACCTCGGCGGCGTGCTCGACACGGTGATCCGCTACAAGCTGCCGGTCCACTACGTGTCGACCGGCCAGAAGGTGCCGGAGAACCTGTACGTCGCGTCGACCAAATTCCTGCTGAAGAGCGCGTTCTGTGTGCCGCGCGACGGCTCGCCCTTCGTGCCGCAAGACGAGGACATGCCGACGCTGCTTTCCGCACTGACCGCACGTTCCACCGCCGAGCTGCACGAGGTGCGATTTGGATAAACGGATCATCGATCAGGCCGAAGGGCTGCGGCGCCTGCTCGCCGGGCGCGCGTCGCGTATCGTCGCGGTGACGGGTGGGCCGGCGGGCGTCGGCTGCACGTCCACCGTGGTGAATCTCGCGGCGGCGCTCGCGTCGCTCGGCAAGGACGTGCTCGTCGTCGACGAGCGCGCCGACGTGCATTCGGCCAGCGCGACGCTCGCCGGCGCGTGGCTGCGCGATGGCGAACGCACGCGGGTGGCGGCCGGCTTCGGCCTGTGCGGCGCCGCGCGGCTCGCGCGCGCCGGCTACAGCGACGCGCAACTGAGCGACTTCATCGACGGCCCGGCCGATATCGTCCTCGTCGACGCGCAGCTCGGCGCCGACGGGTCGTTCTCGGCGCTCGCGCGCGAAGCGCACGACGTGCTGGTCGTCACGCGGGTCGCCGCGCAGGCGATCACCGAGGCGTACGCGTGCATGAAGCGGCTGCATTTCGCGCACGCGTTCGCGCAGTTCCGCGTGCTGACCAACCAGGTCGGCAGCCACGCGGACGCGAAGACGGCCTTGACAACCTCGCGGGCGTCGCGAGCCGCTACCTGACCGTATCGATCGCCGATGCGGGCTGCGTGAGCGCCGATCCGCTCGTCGAGCACGCCCGCGAACTGATGCATGCGGTGGTCGACGCGTTCCCGTCGTCGCCTGCCGCGCGCGATTACCGGCAGATTGCCGCCGATTTGTTGTACTGGCCGATGCGCCCGCGTTCGGGTGCGGGCCGCGCGGTCCACGCCGGCGGCAAGCCGTCGTATGAGGCGGGCGCGGCACACGCCGCGTGAGCGCCACCCGAAGGAGAGAGCCACGATGTACAACGCTCAAGGAAAGATGTCCCAGGCCGACGTGCTCGCGCAATACGCGCCGCTCGTGCGCCGCCTCGGGCTGCAGCTCGTCGCGAAGATGCCGGCGAGCGTCGATCTCGACGACCTGATCCAGGCCGGCATGATCGGCCTGATGGACGCGGCCGGCCGCTACAAGGAAGATCAGGGCGCGCAGTTCGAGACCTACGCGACGCAGCGCATCCGCGGCGCGATGCTCGATGAGTTGCGCAGCAACGACTGGCTGCCGCGCAGCCTGCGCAAGACGTCGCGCGAGGTCGAGCACGCGGTGCACCAGGTCGAGCAGCACCTCGGCCGCTCGGCGAGCGAGACCGAGATCGCGCAGCACCTGAACATGCCGCTCGACGAATACCAGGGGATGCTGCAGGACCTGCACGGCAGCCAGCTCATCTATTACGAGGATTTCGACCGCGCGGCCGACGACGAGCCGTTCCTCGACCGCTATCGCGTCGATCACGCCGATCCGTTGTCGGCGCTGCTCGACGATCACCTGCGCGAGGCGCTCGTCGAGGCGATCGAGCGGCTGCCGGAGCGCGAGAAGCTGCTGATGTCGCTGTACTACGAACGGGGTCTGAATCTGCGCGAGATCGGCGCGGTGCTCGAAGTGAGCGAATCGCGCGTGTGCCAGCTGCACAGCCAGGCCGTCGCACGCCTGCGCGCCCGGCTGCGCGAGCAGGCGTGGGTCGGCGCGGAGTCCTGACCCGAAGAAGTTCCGACCCTTTGCCGACGGCCGCGCGCGCCGGCGCCGCGCGCGTCGCGTGCCTACGCGTCGTCCTTGCGCATTTCGCGCGCCGATTTGCTACAATCCCCTCCGTTTTCCGAGGAGCGTTGCGACGGACCATCCGTGTCCGCCAGGCTCGGAGAGCTTCACCAAGCAGCCGTGCGGCGATTTTTTTCGCGCCGGCCCCGCTTCCTGAACGGCGCTCACGTCACCAATCTAGAAACTTTTTAGAAAGGAGGGCGTGATGAACGCCATTATCGATTCCAAGGCTTCCCACGATTACGTCGTCGCCGACATGGCGCTGGCCGGCTGGGGCCGCAAGGAACTCAACATCGCCGAGACCGAAATGCCGGGCCTCGTGCAGATCCGCGACGAATACAAGGCGCAGCAGCCGCTGAAGGGCGCGCGCATCGCCGGTTCGCTGCACATGACGATCCAGACGGGCGTGTTGATCGAGACGCTGAAGGCGCTCGGCGCGGACGTGCGCTGGGCATCGTGCAACATCTTCTCGACCCAGGATCACGCGGCCGCCGCGATCGTCGAAGCCGGCACGCCGGTGTTCGCGTTCAAGGGCGAATCGCTCGACGAATACTGGGAGTTCTCGCACCGCATCTTCGAATGGCCGAACGGCGAATTCGCGAACATGATCCTGGACGACGGCGGCGACGCAACGCTGCTGCTGATCCTCGGCTCGAAGGCCGAGAAGGACCGTTC
>NZ_BCPP01000949.1:0-2715 GCF_016586125.1 Burkholderia sp. E168m23 | reverse complement strand
ACGGCCTGGTCCGCCGAGGCAACCGCCCCCGTCGCCGGTACGCGTCCGGCGGTCACGAGCCTGAGCGGCAGCGCGTCGCCTGCGGCATCGGCCGCGGCCGAGACGGACGCCGCCGCGCAAGGCAACGTCGCCGAGCTGACGCAGATGCTGCACGACGGCCGGATCGTCGAGATGCGTACTACGTACAACGGCAGCTACGGCGCGAGCCTGATGTTCGATCCGCGCGAGATGACGTATTACGTCGCGCTGTTCCAGGACAAGAATCTGTGGCGCGTGATCCGCTCGCAGGAAAAGAATCGCGCGGAGATGGTGTACGCGAACTTCGTCCAGCAGACCGCGCAGCTCGCCGATATCGAGATCCGCCGGACCGAGCTGCAGGCGCAGAAGGCATTTCTCGAACGCGTGATCGCGCTGCAGGCGAATCGTGCGCAGCAGTTGCAGGCCGACCTGAGCGTCGCGCGCAGCCAGCAGGCCGAAGTCGCGCAGCGGCAGCGGTCGGCGCAGGAGCAGGCCCAGGCGCTGCAGGTCGAGAAGCGGGCTGCGCAGTTGCAGTTGCGCGATCTGCAGGAGCAGGTGCGGCAACTCGAGAGACAGAACGAGACGGGGCTGCCCGCGCACAAGTAACGATTCGTCGAACGGACGGAGCGAGACGAACGAAAACCCGGCGAAGCGATCTTCGCCGGGTTTTTTATTGCGCGGGCGTCAGTGCGCGAACGCGTCCGGCACGTCGGTCACGCGACGGTGCGACAGTTGCGACGTCCAGTCGAAACCGGCCACGCTCGGGTGCGCCGGGCGGGCCGGCTGCGTGGCGCGCAGCGCGTTCGCCATGGCGATCAGCGTGGCCGGATCGTCGAGTGAGTCGCGTGTATCGCGCGTGTCTGCCGTGCGCGGCGGTGGAGCGAGCCGATCGTGTGTGCCGGTGTTGGTCGCAGCGCGCTGGAGCGGCGCACGCTGGGTCGGCGGATGTGCGGCGAGTCGCGGCACGACCGGTGTGTGGGCCGGTGCCGGCATCGTGCGCTGGCCGGTTGCCCGACGGGGCGACGCAGGCGCGCCGTGCCGCATGTCGGACGCCGTTTGCGGATGAAGCGATGGGGGGCGAAGCGGGGCGCGGTGCGTGGCGGGCGGCGTTTTCATCGTGTTCGCGACAGGCGCCGCGACCTTGCGCTGCGGCACGGCGTTCGTCGAGGTGGCCGGGTGAGTCGCGGCCATATGTATGGTGCCGGTCGACGTCGTGACGTGATCGGCCATACCGCCGGTCGCTTGAATCGCATACGCGGGACCGAAGCCCGCGGGCGGGTCGTACGTGCCGATCAGCCAGCCGATGATGCCGAGTGCGCCGATGCTCCAGTAGAGCGCGTACATCGCGCGCCGGTCACGAGGGCGGCGATGGCGCAAGCGCCGGCCGGCGGCCGCAGCCGGCGGGGCAGGCAGCCCGCCCGAAGCCGGCAGCGCGGTCGCCGGCAGCGGTTGCCACCGGCATGCGGAGTGCGGCCAGTCGACGTCGATGCAGGACGTCGTCAGTGTCGCGAGGCAGTTCTTGCTGGACCGTGCACCGGGGGCACCGAGAAATCGCCATTCGCGACCGAACGGCGGGACCTGATCGAGCGGGTTGATGCGAGGGCGGGCGAGCGCGCCTTCGACCGGGACGAGGGGCGATGGGATCATGAAAGGGGTACGTCGTGCGACACGGGCGACCGTGCCGGCGCGGCGCGGAAATGTCGTCGCAAATCGTGACATTGTGGTCAGCCGGCGAAGGCAGGTCGATCAGATCAATCTGATTCTTGTGCCTTTTTGGGGGCGACTTGTACGAGGCGGATGCCGCGACGGTCGTGACAGGGGCGCCAAGGGGCACCACAAGGCAAATGTCGGCCTGGCGTGGCATGATTCGCGAATCATGCCGGCGGCGCGCCGTTACGCGCCGTGCCGCCGGCGGGCAGCGATGCCCGGGCGCGCGGGGCTCACCCTGCGCGTCGCGCATCGTCGGATTCATGCGGCGGCGCGGTATTCGCGCCACCCGAGCTGAGCGAGAAAATATGTCCACAGCGTCCCCTGCGATCGCGCAGGAATCGAAAGTCCGCACCGTCTTCCGGGTCGTCAGCGGCAACTTCCTGGAAATGTACGACTTCATGGTCTACGGGTATTACGCGTCGGCCATCGCGAAAACGTACTTTCCGAGCGGCAACGCGTTCGCGTCGCTGATGCTGTCGCTGTCGGTATTCGGCGCGGGTTTCCTGATGCGCCCGGTCGGTGCGATCGTGCTCGGCGCGTACATCGATCATCACGGCCGCCGCAAGGGGCTGATCCTGACGCTCGGGCTGATGGCGATCGGCACGCTCACCGTGGCTGCGATCCCGGGCTACGCGACGATCGGCGTGCTCGCGCCGGTGCTCGTGCTGCTCGGCCGGTTGTTGCAGGGCTTCTCGGCGGGCGTCGAGCTCGGCGGCGTGTCGGTCTACCTGTCGGAGATCGCGACGAAGGGCCACAAGGGGTTCTATACGTCGTGGCAGTCGGGCAGCCAGCAGGTGGCCGTCGTGTTCGCCGCGTTCGTCGGTGTCGTGCTGAACCGCGCGCTGCCGGTCGAGGAAATGACCGCGTGGGGCTGGCGCATTCCGTTCCTGATCGGCTGCCTGATCGTGCCGTTCCTGTTCCTGATCCGCCGGTCGCTGAAGGAGACCGACGAGTTTCTTGCGAAGCGTCACCGGCCGACGATGGGCG
>NZ_BCPP01000948.1:0-2727 GCF_016586125.1 Burkholderia sp. E168m23 | reverse complement strand
GCCTGTTCGACGCGCAGTGCGCGGTGTGTCACCAGGCGGGCGGAAAAGGACAGGACGGCCTCGCGCCGCCGCTGACCGAGTATCCGGGCAAGTACGCGGCGGCGGAAGCCGGGCGGGCGCAGTTGATCGCGACTCTGCTGCACGGGATGTTCGGCGAGATCGAGGTGCACGACAAACGCTACAACTTCAAGATGCCGTCGTTCGCGAGCGCGAGCGACGACGACATCGCGCACGTGCTGAACTACGTCGTGTTCGACCTCAACGCGCAGCACGGCGACGCGAAGCCGTTCACCGCGGCCGATATCCGTGCGGCGCGGGCGAAGCAGATGGACGGCACGGCCGTGCATGCGCAGCGCGCGGTGGTGATCAAGGGGCTCGGCCTGTGAACGGCGTGCGCGCGTCCGTGCACGGCACGCGGTGCGCGGCGTCGTCGTGGCTCGGCGGTTTGTCGCATCGGCTGTCGTGCTGGCTGCTGCTGGCGGCCGCGGCGGCCGGTGCGTTCGCCGCACCCGCGTCCGCGCAGGCCGACGGCGCGGCCGATGCCGCGCTCGCACGGCAGCACTGGGTGCTCAACTGCATGGGTTGCCACACGGCGACGGGCGGCGGCATTCCCGGCAAGGTGCCGCCGCTCGCGAATTCGCTCGGCTATTTCACGCACCTGCCGGCCGGGCGCGAGTACGTGATGCGCGTGCCCGGCGCGTCGAACTCGGCGCTGTCGGATCGGGAACTGGCCGACGTGCTGAACTGGGTGCTCACGACGATGAACCGCGATGCGCTGCCGCGCGACTTCAAGCCCTATACGGCCGCCGAAGTCGCCGCGCACCGCCGCCCCGCGCTGTCCGACGTCGCGGCCGTGCGCGCCGGTCTCGTCCGTGCGTTGCAGGCGCGCGGGATCGACGGCGTCGCGGATCGCTACTGACCGACTCACTCAACGAATCAGGGAAACAGGAACATGGAGACGAACGAAACCTTTGCGTTGCTCGACGCGACGCGCGCGTTTCTCGCGAAGCCGAAGAAGATGCTGATCGGCGCCGAGTGGAGCGATGCCGCGTCGGGCCGCCAGCTCGATGTCGTGAACCCGGCCGACGGCACCGTGCTCGCCCGCGTGCCGGAAGCGGACGAACGCGACGTGCAGCAGGCGGTCGCGGCCGCGCGCCGTGCCTTCGATGCAGGCCCGTGGCGCAGCGCGAAGACCACCGACCGCGAGCGCCTGATGCTCGTGCTCGCCGACCTGATCGAGGCCAATGCGCGCGAGCTCGCCGAGATCGAATCGCTCGACAACGGCAAGCCGGTGCTGGTCGCGCAGGGGCTCGACGTCGCGATGGCCGCGCAGTGCTTCCGCTACATGGCCGGCTGGGCGACGAAGATCGAAGGCAGCGTGATCGACGCCGGCATGCCGTACCTGCCGGACAGCGAAATCTTTGCCTATACGCGCAAGGAGCCCGTTGGCGTGGTCGGCGCGATCATTCCGTGGAATTTCCCGTTGCTGATGGCCGCGTGGAAAATTGCGCCGGCGCTCGCGACTGGCTGCACCGTCGTGCTGAAACCCGCCGAAGACACCCCGCTGAGCGCATTGCGGCTCGGTGAGCTGATTCAGGCGGCCGGGTTTCCGGACGGCGTCGTCAACATCGTCACCGGCTACGGTCACACGGCCGGTGCGGCATTGTCGCGCGATCCGCGCATCGACAAGATCGCGTTCACCGGGTCGACGCAGACGGGCAAGACGATCGGCCACGCGGCGCTCGACAACATGACGCGGATGTCGCTGGAGCTCGGCGGCAAGTCGCCGGTGATCGTGCTGCCCGACGTCGATCTCGACAAGGCCGCGCTGGGCGTGGCGAACGCGATCTTCTTCAACCAGGGGCAGGTGTGCACGGCCGGCTCGCGCGCATACATTCATTCGAAGGTGTTCGACGGCGTGATCGAGCGCGTCGCGAAAATCGCCGCGAGCCTGAAGATCGGCCCGGGGATGGACCCGGCGACGCAGATCGGCCCGCTCGTGTCCGCGAAGCAACGCGAGCGCGTATGCGGGTACATCGACTCGGGGTTCGGCGAGGGCGCGCGTGCCGCTGCGGGCGGCCGCGCGATCGACGGCCCCGGCTTCTTCGTCGAACCGACGGTGCTGGTCGATACGACGCAGGCGATGCGCGTGGTGCGCGAGGAGATCTTCGGGCCGGTGCTCGTCGCGATGCCGTTCGACGACGTCGATACGGCCGTGCAGCTCGCGAACGACACGCCGTACGGCCTCGGCGCGAGCATCTGGTCAAACGATCTCGCGGCGATCCACAAGCTGATCCCGCGTATTGCCGCAGGCACCGTGTGGGTCAACTGCCACTCGCTGCTCGACAACGCGTTGCCGTTCGGCGGGATGAAGCAGTCGGGCTTCGGCCGCGAACTTGGCCGCGCAGTGATCGACCAGTACACGGAGAGCAAGTCGGTGATGATGAACTACGCATGAGCATCGCGGCGCGTGCATGCGTTGCCGATATGCCGGCCACGTACGCACGCGCCGCCGTCACGCGCGGATCAGCACGACCCCGAGAATGAGGCACGCCGCGCCGGCCACGCGGATCGGGCTTGCGGAATGCTGCACGATGCCCAGCACGCCGAAGTGGTCGAACACGAGCGCACCGGTCATTTGTCCGACGACGATCAGCGCGAGCGTCGTCGCCGCGCCCAATCGCGGCACCATCAGGATCGCGACGCCGACGAATACCGCGCCGAACA
>NZ_BCPP01000947.1:0-2728 GCF_016586125.1 Burkholderia sp. E168m23 | reverse complement strand
TCCCCAGCCGCCGATAGACGTTGAGCTTGGGCACGACACTCATAGGTCTTGCCGGCCCCGGCCTCCGATATTAGCAACACACGCCACGACTGCAAAAGATCGTTCCACGATAATCCTCGTGACCAACCCAAACTCATCAAGAACGGTTGCTTGTCGGCGTCGGTGATTTTCCCCTCGGGGATATTCTGAAAAATTCGTTCGATCATATGCCACTTAGGTTAGTCGATTGGCGATGCGTATGAGGCCCTGCCGCTTCATGGAATTCGTAGTATTTGTGCCGTTGCCAACATACCCGTCGCATATTTCTGTTCAGCAAAGTGTACTCGCTCGGGCATGCTGATCGCTAATCTCTGTTCGCTGATCTCAAAGGTCGATATTGGACGAGCGCGATGACGCTGGCTGTGGTCGATGGCTATCTCAACGCGATACGGGAGTGTCTTCGCCCCCTCCCGCATCGAAGGCGTCCGCGTGGCGAATTCGCAGGTTTTGCGAGCAAACGGCGTTTGTACGAAGAGGCGCTGTACGGCATTGCACCTGGTACGCCGCCCGACATGTTTTTCACGAATCGGGCAGGGTTGCGCGGCCTCTATCTCGGAGGACACACGACCTTCCCGGCGTGTGGCGCACCCACGGCCATGCTTTCTCAGAAATCCAGGCAGAGAAGCGGCGACGCGGGGCACGCGCGGGAATCCGTGAGCGGCGGGTTGGGTGACCGTGGGCAGCGTCCGAAACCGCGTTGAACTCATGTCTCCTGCTCCTCCCCCCATTTAATGACCAAACCGCAAGACCTAGTGCATAGATATCGTTTGCCGAGCCCTTAATGACTATCGACAATCGTGGCTCGAATTCACCGCCGCGGCGCCAGAAGCGCCTTGGCGGCCGGCACTCGGCGGCTATCCCGGCCGTCCGCGCCCCCCAGCACACGACGACATGTACGCGTTCACGCCCTCATTCCAAAACCCTGCCGGCTCGCCGATCCGCGAGTTGTTCAAGTACCTGTCCGAACCGGGCATGATTTCCTTCGCGGGCGGCTATCCGGCGAGCGACCTGTTCGACGTCGACGGCCTGAACGCGGCCGCCGAACGCGCGTACGCACAGCCCGTCCGCTGCCTGCAATACGGCCCGACCGACGGCCTCGCCGAACTGAAGCAGCAACTGATCGCGCTGATGGCGCGTCGCGGCGTCGCCTGCGCGCCCGCCGAACTGCTCGTCACGACCGGTTCGCAGCAGGGCCTCGACCTGCTGCTGCGCGTGATGGTGTCGCCCGGCGACGTCGTGCTGACCGAACAGCCGGCATACCCGGCCACGCTGCAGGCGATGCGGTTGCAACAGGCGCGCATCGTGACGATTCCCGTCGACGGCGAAGGCCTCGACGTCGATCGCCTCGCAGCGCAACTCGCGTCCGGCGCGATCGCGCAGCCGAAGCTGCTCTACACGGTTCCGACCTTCGCGAACCCCACGGGCGCGACGCTCACGCGCGAACGCCGGCTGAAGCTGCTGCGTCTCGCGGTGCAATACCGTTTCCTGATCGTCGAGGACGATCCGTACGGCGACCTGCGTTTCGCGGGCGAAGCCGTGCCGTCGATGCTCGCGCTGGCCGGTGAAGTGGACGGCGCGCGCGACTGGCTCGTGCATTTCGCGAGCCTGTCGAAGATCGTCGCGCCGGGGCTGCGCGTGGGCTGGACGATCGCGCCGGCCGAGATCACGCGGCGCTGCGTGATCGCGAAGCAGACGGTCGATCTGTGCAGCACGCCGTGGACGCAGGCCACCGCCGCCGAATATCTGGCCGACGGCGCGCTCGAACGTCATCTGCCGCGCATCACGGCCGCGTACCGGCGTAAGTGCGACGCGATGTGCGACGCGCTGCGCGACGGCTTCGGCGATGCGATCGAATTCCATCGTCCCGAAGGCGGGATGTTCGTGTGGGCGCGGCTCGGCGCGGTATCGTCGGATGTGCTGCTGCAACAGGCGATCGCGAACAAGATCGTGTTCGTCCCCGGCAAGGCGTTCTTCGCGGACAACGTCGACGCGGCGTCGCTGCGCCTGTCGTTCGCCGCGCCGGACATCGATGCGATCCGGGAAGGCGTCGCGCGCCTCGTGCGCGCATATGGTGCGGCGCTGGCCGCGTGAGGAGACATCGACATGACCATCACCGTCAACGAAACGGCATCGCCGGGCGCAGCCTCGGGCGCCGGCGACACGCGGCCGGCGAAGCATCGCTCGTCGCAGATCAGCGCCGGGCCGCAGTATGTGGCCGACGTGCTCGGCCGCTTCGGCGCGGAGCCGGCACCCGATGCTGGCGATGCGGCGCCGGTCGTGCTCGGCTACAACTGACCGGCACAACGGCGGCGACGCATCCCATGCGAGCCGTCGCCGAAACAAACGGGTAAGCTGGCGCGATCGAAATACCGACGATCGCCGCCGCCCCATGTCCGACTCGACCACCGACTCGATCTCCGAATCGCTTGCGCAAACCTACGACCGCCTGTGGTCCTGCCTCGAATCCGGCGTCAACGTGCAGCGCTCGCCGTTCACGATGCTGCAGGCGGCGACGCTCGGCCTCGATGGTGCGCCGAAGGTTCGGACGATCGTGTTGCGCCAGGTGAATCGCGTCGGGCGCGTGCTGTCGTTTCATACCGATGCACGTTCGGCGAAGGTCGCGGAGTTGCGTCGCGATCCGCGTCTCTCGATCGTCGCCAACGATCTCGACGCGCTCGTGCAGATTCGT
>NZ_BCPP01000946.1:0-2729 GCF_016586125.1 Burkholderia sp. E168m23 | reverse complement strand
AGTAAGGTACCGTCTTCGCGATCAACGGCAGCGTCGTCGCCTGAATGCGCGCGACCGTGTGCGAAAGCGGCAGATGGATCACCATGCGCTGCGGTTCGGACAATATCGCCGGACAGAAGGTCGGCCACGTGAACGCGCCCGCGAGCATCGACACGTGCGTCAGCATCGCGCCTTTCGGCGCCCCCGTGGTTCCCGAGGTGTAACCCAGGCTCACCAGGTCCGTCGGCCGCGCAAGCTCTGACTGCTCACGCAGATAAGCGACTTCGTCGCCGTCAAAATGCGACGCGAACTCGGCGAGTGAAACGACATTCATGCCGGTTTCGTCAGGCGAGCGCTTCCAGTCCGGATCGAGCACCACGATCTTGAGGAGCCGGCTGGACGTATCGGCCGCTTTCATGACCCGAAGCTGTTCGGCACTTCCGGCAAAAGCGAGTGTCGCCCCTGAATCCTCCAGGTAGTAGCGCACCTCTTCGACCGACGCGGTGAAATAGACGCCTACCGTCACCGCGCCCGAGCAGATCGTCGCCATGTCGGCAATCAGCCACTCCTGCGATACGTCGCCCATGATGGCAATCCGATCGCCTCGTGCGACACCGGCCGCGCCGAGGGCTGCGGATACGGAACAGACTGCGTTCGCATAGCCCTTCCAGGTGGTGGGCACCCACGCTCCGGCACGCCTCTGAAAGAACGCGTTTGCGTCGGCGTCGTTCTTCACGCGCTCGATCAGCAAGGCCGGAATGGTGGTGGTCGCGAATTGATTGCCGGAAGTCCACGGTGCCGCGCTCATTTCCAGTTGTCTCCAAAGCGCTTGCGCCTTTCGGTAAACGAAGCCACCGCTTCGCGGCGCTCGGGGGAATTGAACGTGATCGTCTCCAGAGCGATCGACGTGTCGAGAAGCAGATGGGCATTCTGCTTGACGAGCTTGTTGACGCAGTACTTCGTCCAGACGATCGCGTCGCGCGGGCCGCTCGCGAGCAGTTCCGCGTAATCGATCGCCGCCTCCAGCAGCTTGTCGCTTTCGACGATCTTGTTGATCATCCCCATCGTCAGCGCTTCCTCCGCGCTGACGAAGTCGCCCGTCATCAGATAGTGCCGCGCGCGGACCGGCCCGAGCAGAAGCGGCCAGATCACCGCACCGCCGTCGCCCGCGACGACACCGGCATTGACGTGCGTATCGGCGAACCGTGCGGTCGGGCTCGCATAAATCATGTCGCAGAACAGCGCGAGCGTCGCGCCCAGGCCCACGGCCACGCCATTGACCGCCGCCACGATCGGCACCTCGACCTCCAGCATGTTTCTTATGAGGTGACGGCCACCACGCGTCGCCGACGGGATATTGCCGTTGTCGATCGACTTCTGGTCGCCGCCCGAGCAGAACCCGCGACCGGCGCCGGTCAACACGATCGCCTTGACCGCTTTGTCGTGATCCAGCTCGACGAATACCCGTTCGAGTTCGTCGTGCATGTCCCAATTGATGGCGTTCAGGATTTCCGGGCGATTCATCGTAACGATCGCGACACCGGAGGACCGTTGTTCGACATTCAGATACTGATAGCGCGAAGACGTATTCATAGGTTCATCCTTGACTTTGCTTCGGGTTGGCGGCCTGCGGACGCATGGCGCGAATCTTCTCGAGCAACTCGTCGGTCGGGCGGACGATATTGTTGCGATCGTTGAAATGCGGAATCACGTAACGGCCCACCATGTCGATCGTCGACATGATCTGCTCGTGCGGCACCGAGTCGATATGCAGCAGCACCTCGTCGATTCCGAGCTTCTCGTATTGCTCCAACTGACGGATGACGGTATCGGGGCTTCCGCACACCGTGGTGGCGGATTCGTTCAGCAGGTAGTCCCAATCTTCGGCGGCGCGCTGCATCGCGGGCACGCTTTCGGCCATGTATGCGTAGTTGTCGGCGAGTTTGGCGAGCCGCGGATACGCATCGGTCGAGATGCGCGCATAGTTCATGATCGCGCCGGCGTAAATGTCCTTCGCTTCCTGGTCGGTCTTGCCGATACCGATGAAGATCGGCATGCCGGCGCGCGGCTTGTGCAACGGCCCGGTCTCATCGCGCTTCCAGCTGTTCCAGTAGGTGTCCAGCAGCCCCTTCTGTTTCTCCCATCCCTGATAAATCGCATGGCTCATCACCGCGAGACCTTCCGAGCCGGCCCAGGCATGGCTGTTCGCACTGGTGGCTGCAACGCCGAGGACGGGATACGGTTTTTGCAACGGCTTCGGCACGAGCGACCGGGGCGGCACCTGGTAATACTTTCCCTCGAAGGTGAACACGTCCTCACGCATCGCTTTGCGCAACAGCGCCATGCCCTCTTCCATTTGCGGCAGGGTTTCCTCCGGCGATACGTTGAACGCGCGCATTGCGATCGTCGTGTTCGCGCGCCCGCAATACATCTCCATCCGGCCTTCGGAGAGGATGTCGGTGGCCGCCAGCCGTTCCGCGGTACGCAGCGCGTGATTGATGGCCTTCGGCATCAGCGCCACGGCAGGACGCAGCTTGATTCGCGAAGTGACGGCCGCGAGATAACCGAACACCACTTCAGGCGCCGAACTCGACACGCCGCCAAGCGCAAAGTGCTGCTCCGACAACGCAACAAAGTCGAAACCCATTTGCTCGGCGAAGCGCGCTTCGCGAACCAGCTCGCGAAGCCTGTTCGAGTAGCTATGCCCGACCTGCGTCTCCTGCTCGGACCAAAAACCGAATTTCAATGGC
>NZ_BCPP01000945.1:0-2750 GCF_016586125.1 Burkholderia sp. E168m23 | reverse complement strand
CGGGTTGTCCAGTACAGTTTGTCTGGATTGTATTGGGCTGTAGCTTACGCCGGTTTCGCCGGCGGCGGATCATCGGTCATCCACTTTCCATTCAGGATTGACCGTGCAAAAGACGACCGACGGATGGCTCAGCGGCTTGCTGGGCGTGATCATCTTCAGTGGCTCGCTGCCCGCGACGCGGGTCGCGGTGCAAGGGCTCGACCCGCTGTTCCTCACGTTCGCCCGCGCGACGATCGCCGGCGCGCTCGGCCTGTTGCTGCTCGTCGTGCTGAAGCAGAAGCGGCCGTCGCGCGCCGAGGCCGTGTCGCTGGCCATCGTCGCGCTCGGTGTGGTGGTCGGTTTCCCGTTGTTGACGGCGCTGGCGCTGAAGCACGTGACGTCGGCGCATGCGATCGTGTTCGTCGGGCTGCTGCCGCTCGCGACTGCACTGTTCGGCGTGTGGCGCGGCGGCGAACGGCCGCGGTTGCCGTTCTGGATCTTCTCGATCGTCGGCAGCGGCGCGGTGGCCGCGTTCGCGCTGCGCAACGGCGGGCAGGCGTCCGTGGTCGGCGATGCGCTGATGCTGGCCGCGATCGTTGCATGCGGGCTCGGTTATGCGGAAGGCGCGCGCCTGTCGCGCCAGCTCGGCGGCTGGCAGGTGATCTCGTGGGCGCTCGTGCTGTCGCTGCCGCTGATGCTGCCGCTCACATGGCTGACCTGGCCCGCGTCGTTCGACGGCGTCGACGCCGCCGCGCTGTGGGGGCTCGCGTACGTGTCGCTGTTCAGCATGTTGATCGGCTTCGTGTTCTGGTATCGCGGGCTGGCGCTCGGCGGAATCGCGGGCGTTGGCCAGTTGCAGCTGCTGCAGCCGTTCTTCGGCTTCCTGCTCGCGGCCGGGCTGCTGCATGAGACGGTGCCGCCGTCGATGGTCGTCGTGACGGTCGTGGTGGTCGGCTGCGTGGCGGGCGCGAAGTATTTCTCGAAGATGGCGCCCGTGCAGCGCGCAGGGTGACGCAGGGGCAGCGGTGTGTCGCGTATCAGGCCGACGCCCTCCGGTGCGAGGCTGGCGGCAAGCCGGTTGCCGCCGATACGCGTGATCGCGACGTGCGCTCGATCCTGCACCCGATGACGCGGCCCAAGGCAAAACGGCCAGACTGCCGGTAGCGGCAAGCCTGGCCGTTGGCGTTCGTCACGCCGGGCGGGCGTTACTCGAACGTTTCGAGCGCGAGCAGTTCGCCGATCGTCTGCCGGCGGCGGATCAACCGCGGCGTGCCGCGATCGACCAGCACCTCCGGCGCGAGCGGCCGGCTGTTGTAGTTCGACGACATCGACGCGCCGTACGCGCCCGCGTCGTGCAGGAACAGCAGATCGCCGATCTGCGGCTGCGCGAGCTTGCGGTGCGTGACCACGCCGCCGGCATCCTGCGTGAACACGTCGCCCGATTCGCACAGCGGCCCGGCGATCGCGAGGTCGACGAGCGGCCGGTCGGCGGGCAGCCCGCCATCGTGCGCGTGCACCGACACCGCGTGATAGCTGCCGTACATCGACGGGCGCATCAGGTCGTTGAAGCCGGCGTCGATCAGCACGAAATCGTGCTTCGGCCGACGGTTGACGGCCTGCACCTCGGTGACGAGCGTGCCGGCTTCGGCGACGAGGAAGCGGCCCGGTTCGATCTCGATGCGCACCGGGTGGCCGAGATGCCGTTCGATCCGCTTGCGCGCGGCGTCCCACTGGCTGAAGTAGTGACCGACGTCGACGCGCAGCTCGCCGTCGCGATACGGGATCGACAGGCCGCCGCCGGCCGAAATCGCGTCGATGTCGTGGCCGAGCGACGTGACGAGGTCGACCATCGCATCGCATACCTGCGACAGGTGGCCGTAGTCGACGCCCGAACCGATGTGCATATGGATGCCGACCAGCTTCAGCCCGTACTGGCGCACGATCTCGATCGCGCGCGGGACGTCGTCGATCCAGATGCCATGCTTGCTCTGCGGGCCGCCGGTGTTGGTCTTGTTGCTGTGGCCGTGGCCGAACCCGGGGTTGACGCGCAGCCACACGCGGTGGCCGGGCGCGTGCTCGCCGATGCGCGCGAGCATGTCGAGCGAACCGGCGTTCACGGTCACGCCATGCTTGAGCACCGCCGCGAGTGTCGGGCGGTCGATCAGGTCGGCCGTGAACACGACGCCTTCCGGTTCGCCTGCGGGACTGAACCCGGCCGCGAGGCTGCGCTCGATCTCGCCGAGCGACACGGCGTCGACGCACGCGCCTTCGTCGCGCATCAGCTTCAGGATATGGACGTTCGAGTTCGCCTTCTGCGCATAACGGATCACGTCGAACTGGCGAAGTTGGGCAATGCGGTCGCGGATGACGTCGGCGTCGTACACCCACAGCGGGGTGCCGTATTGCTGCGCGAGGGCCGCGAGCTGGCGGGAATCGAGGGACATGGTGGATGAATCGGATCGAATGAACGGATAGCGCGATGATGCGCCCGATTGGTTATCCAGTAAAATGCCTGTTTATCTTCATTCGATTCATTTCTGATATATACGATCATGCTGACGCACCGTCATATCGAGGTGTTCCGCGCGCTGATGGTCACCGGCAGCACGACGCGCGCGGCCGAGATGCTGTACACGTCGCAGCCGACCATCAGCCGCGAACTGGCGCGGATGGAGCAGGTCGTCGGCTTTGCGCTGTTCGAACGCGCGCACGGCCGACTGCCGCCCGACGACTCGCCGCGCTCACGCTGTTCGACGACGTGCGGCTCGCGT
>NZ_BCPP01000944.1:0-2753 GCF_016586125.1 Burkholderia sp. E168m23 | reverse complement strand
CGGCGTGGACCGTGTGCGACAAATGGGCCGACGGCAGCGGACGCGTCGCGCTGATCCACGAAACGGACGCAAGGCGACGTTTCCCGCCTCACGTTCGACGACCTGAAGCATGCTTCTAACCGGCTCGCGAATAGCTTCGCGCGTGCCGGCCTGCGGCGCGGCGACCGGATCGGCATCTTTCTCGCGCAAGGCCCCCCGAAACGGCGATCGCACACCTGGCCGCGTACAAGTTCGGCGCGATCGCGGTACCGCTCTTCACGCTGTTCGGCGTCGATGCGCTCGAGTACCGGCTCGCGAACAGCGAGGCGGCCGCGCTCGTCACCGACGCGGCCGGTTACGCGAAGATCGCGCCGCTGCGCGCGCAACTGCCGGCGCTGCATACCGTCTACTGCATCGGCGACGATGCGCCCGACGTGCCCGGCGTGCTGCGCTACGACGCGGCGCTCGCCGCCGAGGCGCCGGATTTCGTGCCGGTGGATACGGCCGCCGACGATCCGGCGCTGATCATCTACACGTCCGGCACGACGGGCAAACCGAAGGGCGCACTGCACGCGCATCGCGTGCTGCTCGGCCACCTGCCGGGCGTCGAGATGTCTCAGCAGTGCTTCCCGCGCGACGCGCGCCTGTTCTGGACACCCGCCGACTGGGCATGGATCGGCGGCTTGCTCGACGTGCTGCTGCCGTCATGGCATCACGGCGTGCCGGTGCTCGCGCACCGCTTCGAGAAATTCGACGGCGACGCGGCGTTCGCGCTGATGGCACGGCACGGCGTCACCCACGCCTTTCTGCCGCCCACCGCGCTGAAGCTGATGCGCGCCGTCGTGACGCCGCGCGAACGCTACACGCTGGCGCTGAAATCGGTCGCGAGCGGCGGCGAATCGCTCGGCACCGAACTGACGGCGTGGGGCCGCGATGCGCTCGGCGTGACGATCAACGAGTTCTACGGGCAAACCGAATGCAACATGGTGCTGTCGTCGTGTGCGGCGCTGTTCGATGCGCAGCCCGGCGTGATCGGCAAGGCGGTGCCCGGTCATGCGGTCGCGATCGTCGATGCGCACGGCACGCCGCTGCCGCCCGGCGTCGAAGGCCGCATCGCGGTGCGCCGCCCCGACCCGGTGATGTTTCTCGAATACTGGCGCAACCCCGACGCGACGCGCGACAAGTTCGCGGGCGACTACCTGCTCACCGGCGATACGGGCACGATCGACGCCGACGGTTTCGTGCGCTTCGTCGGCCGCGACGACGACGTGATCACGAGCGCCGGTTACCGGATCGGCCCCGGCCCGATCGAGGACTGCCTGCTCACGCATCCGGCGGTGCGGATGGCCGCCGTCGTCGGCGTGCCCGACGCGACGCGCACCGAGATCGTCAAGGCGTTCGTCGTGCTGAACCCCGGCCACGTCGGCGACGCCGCGCTCGTCGGCGCGCTGCAGGCACATGTGCGCACGCGGCTCGCCGCCCACGAGTACCCGCGCGCGATCGCGTTCGTCGACAGCCTGCCGATGACCGCGACCGGCAAGATCATCCGGCGCGCGCTGCGCGACGCGTGAGCGCCCCGCTGCCGCTCGGCCCGCCCGGCCGGATGGTTTATAGTGGCGCCACGCAGTCTTTCCAAGAAACCGATGTCCTCTGATCAACACGCCGCGGGCGCGTCGCACAGCCCGCTCTACGCCAAACTCCTCGGCGAAACCGCCAAGATCGACTGGTGCGATCTCGAACGCTTCTTCGCGCAGGGCAAGCTGCTGTCGATCGCGCGCGACCTCGATCTCGTCAGCGTCGCGGAAGCGGTTGCCAGCGACGATGCCGAACAGGTCACGCGCTGGCTGTCGTCCGGCCTCGTCGCGCGCATGCCGGCCGAAACCGCCGCCGACTACGCGGCGCGCAATCCGGAGCTGTGGGCGGTCGTCGTCTCGCCGTGGGTCTGCGTGCAGGAACGCGCCTGACGCATCCGTCATGTCCGAATCCGCCTTACCGCTCGGGGCCGGCAGCGCGTCGGCCGCCGTCACGCATCGGCGCGTCCTCGCGCTCGCTTTCCCGATCGTCCTTGCGAATCTGACCCAGCCGATCCTCGGCGCCGTCGACACGGCCGTCGCCGGCCACCTCGACGGGACGCAATATCTCGGCGGTGTCGCGCTCGGCGGGCTGTTCTTCAATTTCGTGTTCTGGGGCTTCGGCTTCCTGCGGATGGGGACGACCGGCCTCGTCGCACAGGCGCATGGCGCCGGCGACGCCGCCGGAATCCGCCTGAACCTGCTGCGCGCGCTGATCGTCGCGTTCGCGCTCGGCGCCGCGGTGCTGGCGCTGCAGGTGCCGCTGCTGTCGTTCGCGCTGTCCGCGCTCGGCGGCAGCGATGCCGTCCGCGCGACGGCGCTCGCATACAGCCACGCACGGATCTGGAGCGCACCGTTCGCGCTCGCGAACTACGTGGTGCTCGGCTACCTGCTGGGCGTGCAGCGCGTCCGGCTCGCACTCGTCGCGCAGGTGTTCATCAACGCGGTGAACATCGGCGCCGTGCTGCTCTACGTGTACGGTTTCGGCTGGGGCATCGCCGGCATCGGCGCAGCGACCGCCACCGCGGACGCGTGCGGTTTCGCGCTCGGCGCGTGGATGCTGTGGCGGCTGCGGCCGCGCGGCCTTGCACCGCTCGCGGTACGCGCGCTTGCCGACCGCGTCGCGCTCAAGCGGCTGATCGCGCTCCGTAATAACTTCGTATAGCATACATTATACGAAGTTATACGACGCGAGAAGCCGGG
>NZ_BCPP01000943.1:0-2755 GCF_016586125.1 Burkholderia sp. E168m23 | reverse complement strand
AACAAACTGGTCATCTTCGGCGTCGGCCTGATCGGCGGATCGCTGGCCTGCGCGCTGCGCGAGCGCGCGCCGGGCGGCGCGGGCGAGATCGTCGGCGTGGGCCGTTCGCGCGCGTCGGTCGAGCGCGCGCTGTCGCTCGGCGTGATCGATCGCGCGGCGGCGCTCGACGACGACGCGCAGTTGCGCGACGCGCTCGCCGGCGCCGATCTCGTCTTGCTGGCCGCGCCCGTCGCGCAGACGGGCCCGTTGCTCGCGCGCATCGCCCCGTGGCTCGACGGCGCGACGATCGTCACCGATGCGGGCAGCACTAAGTCCGATGTCGTCGCGGCCGCGCGCGACGCGCTCGGCGCGCGGATCGCGCAGTTCGTGCCGGGTCATCCGATCGCGGGGCGCGAGTCGAGCGGCGTCGAGGCGGCGTTGCCGGACCTCTACGTCGGCCGCAACGTCGTGCTGTGCCCGCTGCCGGAGAACGCGCCCGACGCGGTGGCCAGGATCGACGCGATGTGGCGCGCGACCGGCGCCGACGTGCGCATGATGAGCACCGAACAGCACGATCGCGTATTCGCGTCGATCAGCCATCTGCCGCACGTGCTGTCGTTCGCGCTCGTCGAGCAGATTCTCGGCGAGGCCGACGCGGAGCTGAAATTCTCGTACGCGGCCGGCGGTTTCCGCGATTTCACGCGCATCGCGGCGTCGAACCCGGAAATGTGGCGCGATGTGTGCGTCGCGAACCGCGCGGCGCTGCTCGACGAACTCGACGGCTACACGCGCGTGCTCACGCGGCTGCGCGCGGCGATCGATGCCGGCGACGGCGCGGCGCTCGAAGCCGTATTCACGCGCTCGCGCGCCGCACGCAAGGCATGGCAGGAACGCGGCGGCACACCCGCTGCCGAACCGGTCAAGAAATAACAGGACGATTCCCATGGACTACCTCGATCTCGGCCCGTACTCCAGCGCATCGGGCACCGTGCGCCTGCCCGGCTCGAAGAGCATTTCGAACCGCGTGTTGCTGCTCGCGGCGCTCGCCGAAGGCGAAACGACGATCACCAACCTGCTCGACTCCGACGACACGCGCGTGATGCTCGACGCACTCGGCAAGCTCGGCGTGAAGCTCGCGCGCGATGGCGACACCTGTGTCGTCACCGGCACGCGCGGCGCGTTCACCGCGAAGACGGCCGATCTGTTCCTCGGCAACGCGGGCACGGCCGTGCGGCCGCTGACCGCCGCACTCGCGGTGAACGGCGGCGACTACCGCGTGCACGGCGTGCCGCGCATGCACGAGCGGCCGATCGGCGATCTCGTCGACGGCCTGCGCCAGATCGGCGCGCAGATCGACTACGAGCTGAACGAAGGTTACCCGCCGCTGCGGATCAAGCCCGCGACGATTTCGGTCGATGCGCCGATCCGCGTGCGCGGTGACGTGTCGAGCCAGTTCCTCACCGCGCTCCTGATGACGCTGCCGCTCGTGAAGTCGAAGGATGGCCGGACCGTCGTCGAAGTCGACGGCGAGCTGATCTCGAAACCGTACATCGACATCACGATCCGGCTGATGGAGCGCTTCGGCGTGACCGTCGAGCGCGATGGCTGGCAGCGCTTCGTGGTGCCGGCCGGCGTCCGCTACCGCTCGCCGGGGCGAATCATGGTCGAGGGCGACGCGTCGTCCGCGTCGTATTTCCTCGCGGCCGGCGCGCTCGGCGGCGGCCCGCTGCGGGTCGAAGGCGTGGGGCGGGCGAGTATCCAGGGTGACGTCGGTTTCGCGAATGCGCTGATGCAGATGGGCGCGAACGTGACGATGGGCGACGACTGGATCGACGTGCGCGGCATCGGCCACGATCACGGCAAGCTCGAGCCGATCGACATGGACTTCAACCTGATTCCCGACGCGGCGATGACCATCGCGGTCGCGGCGCTGTTCGCGAACGGCACGAGCACGCTGCGCAACATCGCGAGCTGGCGTGTGAAGGAGACCGACCGCATCGCCGCGATGGCGACCGAGTTGCGCAAGGTCGGCGCGATCGTCGAGGAAGGCCCCGACTATCTCGTCGTCACGCCGCCGGAAAAGCTCACGCCGAACGCGGCGATCGATACGTACGACGATCACCGGATGGCGATGTGCTTCTCGCTCGTGAGCCTGGGCGGCGTGCCCGTGCGGATCAACGATCCGAAGTGCGTCGGCAAGACGTTCCCCGACTATTTCGACCGCTTCGCCGCGCTCGCCAAGGCCTGACCCGACTGTTCCGATGAAATCGACCCGACCCTTTCACCCGACTCCCGTCATCACGATCGACGGCCCGACTGCTTCCGGCAAGGGCACCGTCGCGGCGCTCGTCGCCGCGCACCTCGGTTTTCACCTGCTCGACAGCGGCGCGCTGTACCGGCTCGCGGCGCTCGCGAGCGTGCGCTACGGCATCGCCGCGGAAGACATCGACGCGCTGGTGAAGCTGATCGACGATCTGCACATCACGTTCCGTGAAGGTTGCGCGCAGCTCGACGGCGTCGACGTGTCGAACGACATTCGTGCCGAAGCGGTCGGCAACCGCGCGTCGGCGATTGCCGTGCACGGCCCCGTGCGCACCGCGCTCGTCGCGCGCCAGCGGGCGTTCCGCAAGACGCCGGGCCTCGTGGCGGACGGCCGCGACATGGGCACGGTGATCTTCCCGGACGCCGTCCTGAAGGTGTTCCTGACGGCCAGCGCCGAGGCACGCGCGACCAGGCGGCATAAGCAATTGATGCAAAAAGGTTTTTCTGCTAATAT
>NZ_BCPP01000942.1:0-2755 GCF_016586125.1 Burkholderia sp. E168m23 | reverse complement strand
AAGGTCGCCGACATGTACACGACGTTCCAGGCGTGCCGCGCGTACCTGTATGCGGTCGGCCGCCATCTCGACTCGGCGGGCAGCGACCACATTCGCCAGGTGCGCAAGGACTGCGCGGGCGTGATCCTCTACACGGCCGAGAAGGCGACGTGGATGGCTGGCGAGGCGATCCAGATCCTCGGCGGCAACGGCTACATCAACGAATACCCGGTCGGCCGCCTGTGGCGCGATGCGAAGCTCTACGAGATCGGTGCCGGCACGAGTGAGATCCGCCGGATGCTGATCGGCCGCGAGCTGTTCGCGGAAACGATGTAACGCCCCACGTCACGGAACGGAGCCCCGTCGATGCCGATCATCGAATCGAAACTGAACCCGCGTTCGGAAGACTTCCGCGCGAATGCCGCGGCGCTCGAGGCGGTCGTCGCCGACCTGCGCGTGAAGATCGAACAGCTCGCGCAGGGCGGCGGCCAGGCCGCGCGCGACAAGCACCTGTCGCGCGGCAAGCTGCTGCCGCGCGATCGCATCGCGCAACTGCTCGATCCGGGCGCGCCGTTCCTCGAGTTCTCGCAACTCGCGGCGAACGGCATGTACAACGACGACGCGCCGGGCGCGGGCGTCATCACCGGGATCGGGCGCATCGCCGGCCGCGAATGCGTGATCGTGTGCAACGACGCGACGGTCAAGGGCGGCACCTACTACCCGGTCACAGTGAAGAAGCACGTACGCGCGCAGGAAATCGCCGCGGAAAACCGGCTGCCGTGCGTGTACCTCGTCGACTCGGGCGGCGCGAACTTGCCGAACCAGGACGACGTGTTTCCCGATCGCGACCACTTCGGCCGCATCTTCTTCAACCAGGCGACGATGTCGGCGGCGGGGATCGCGCAGATCGCCGTCGTGATGGGCTCGTGCACGGCCGGCGGCGCATACGTGCCGGCGATGAGCGACGAGTCGATCATCGTGAAGGACCAGGGCACGATTTTCCTCGGCGGGCCGCCGCTCGTGAAGGCCGCGACCGGCGAGGAAGTGAGCGCCGAGGATCTCGGCGGCGGCGACGTGCATACGCGCCTGTCGGGCGTGGCCGACCATCTCGCGCAGAACGACGCGCATGCGCTGTCGATCGCGCGCAACATCGTCGGTCACCTCGCGCCGAAGATCGCGCCGCCGCTCGCGCTGCGCGAGCCGAAGCCGCCGCGCTACGACGCGAAGAGCCTGTACGGCGTGATTCCGGTCGATACGCGCAAGCCGTTCGACGTGCGCGAGGTGATCGCGCGCATCGTCGACGATTCGGAATTCGACGAATTCAAGGCGCGCTTCGGCACGACGCTCGTCACGGGCTTCGCGCACATCTGGGGCCATCCGGTCGGGATCGTCGCGAACAACGGCATCCTGTTCTCCGAATCGGCGGTGAAGGGCGCGCATTTCATCGAGCTGTGCTGCCAGCGCAAGATCCCGCTCGTATTCCTGCAGAACATCACGGGCTTCATGGTCGGGCGCAAGTACGAGAACGAAGGCATCGCGCGGCATGGCGCGAAGATGGTGACGGCCGTGTCGAACGCGAAGGTGCCGAAGTTCACGGTGATCATCGGCGGCTCGTTCGGCGCCGGCAACTACGGGATGTGCGGCCGCGCGTTCGGCCCGCGTTTCCTGTGGATGTGGCCGAATGCACGGATCTCCGTGATGGGCGGCGAGCAGGCCGCATCGGTGCTCGCGACCGTGCGTCGCGATGGCATCGAGGCGAAGGGCGGGTCGTGGTCGGCCGAGGAAGAGGACGCGTTCAAGCAGCCGATTCGCGACCAGTACGAGCGCCAGGGCCATCCGTATTACGCGAGCGCGCGGCTGTGGGACGACGGCGTGATCGATCCCGCGCAGACGCGCGACGTGCTCGGGCTCGGCCTGGCCGCGTCGATGAACGCGCCGATCGACGACACGCGCTTCGGCGTGTTCCGCATGTAACGCCCGGGAGGACTGACCGATGCGATACGAAACGATCAAGGTAAGCGAAGCCGGCCGCGTGGCGACCGTCACGCTCGCGCGTCCCGACGTGCGCAACGCGTTCAACGAGACGACGATCGCCGAGCTGACCACCGCGTTCGAATGGCTCGATGCGCACGAAGGCGTGCGCGCGATCGTGCTGGCCGCGGAAGGCGCCGCATTCTGCGCGGGCGCGGACCTGAACTGGATGAAGAAGATGGCCGGCTACTCGGACGACGAGAACCGCGCCGATGCGCGCAAGCTCGCGCGCATGCTCGAAGCGATTTATCGCTGCGGCAAGCCGGTGATCGCGCGCGTGCATGGCGACGCGTATGCGGGCGGCGTGGGCCTCGTCGCGGCGGCCGACATCGCGATTGCCGCCGACGGCGTGAAGTTCTGCCTGTCGGAAGCGCGGCTCGGGCTGATTCCCGCGACGATCGCGCCGTATGTCGTGCGGGCGATGGGCGAACGTGCGGCGCGGCGCTACTTCACGACGGCCGAGGTGTTCGACAGCACGCGTGCCGCGTCGCTCGGGTTCATTCACGATGCGGTGCCGGCCGACGCGCTCGACGAAACGGTCGCGAAGCTGGCGGCGACGCTGGTCGCGAACGGCCCCGACGCGGTGAAGGCGTGCAAGCGGCTCGTCGCCGACGTGGCCGGCCGCGCGCTCGACGCGACGCTGATCGAGCAGACCGCCGAGTGGATCGCGAAGACCCGTGCCGGCGCGGAAGCGCGCGAAGGGATCGCATCCTTCCTCGAAAAGCGCACGCCGTCGTGGCGTGAA
>NZ_BCPP01000941.1:0-2758 GCF_016586125.1 Burkholderia sp. E168m23 | reverse complement strand
ACGATCCGCCGCGCGGATCACATCATCGACGTCGGCCCGGGCGCCGGCAAGCGCGGCGGCACGCTGGTCGCGCAAGGCGCGGTGGCCGATCTCGCCGCGCGGGCCGATTCGGTGACGGGGCGCCTGCTCGCGCAGCCGATGACGCACCCGCTGCAACCGCGCCGCAGCGTGAGCCTGCCGGGCAAGAAGGGCGGTGAAGCCGTGCCGGAAGCCTGGCTGACCGTGCATGGCGCGCAGCTGCACAACCTGCGCGACGTCACGGTCGGCATTCCGCTCGCGCGGCTCGTCGCGGTCACGGGCGTCAGCGGTTCGGGCAAGTCGACGCTCGCGCGCGACGTGCTGATGACGAACCTGCTGGACGCGGTCGGCCGCTCGGTGCTGTCGTCGCCCGCCACGCGGCGTGCGCGCAAGGCCGCGCAGCAGGACGCGCCGGCCACCAACCGTCGTTCGAGCGTGCTCGCGCGCAGCGCACCGCGGCCGTCGCTGAACGTCACGCATGCGTGGCAAGGTTGCGAGTCGCTGAGCGGCTGGGAGCAGATCGATCGCGTGCTCGAAGTCGACCAGACGCCGATCGGCAAGACGCCGCGTTCGTGCCCGGCCACCTATATCGGCGTGTGGGACACGATCCGCAAGCTGTTCGCCGATACGCTCGAAGCGCGCGCACGCGGCTATACGGCGTCGCGTTTCTCGTTCAATACCGGCGACGGGCGCTGCCCCGCGTGCGAAGGGCAGGGCGTGCGCACGATCGGCATGAGCTTCCTGCCGGACGTGAAGGTGCCGTGCGACGTGTGCCACGGGCAGCGCTTCAATCCGGAAACGCTCGCCGTCACGTGGCGCGGCCGGAACATCGGCGACGTGCTGACGATGGAGATCGACGAGGCGGTCGAGTTCTTCGCGCCGATCTCGAACATCGCGCATCCGCTGCAGCTGATGAAGGACGTCGGGCTCGGCTATCTGACGCTCGGCCAGCCGTCGCCGACGCTGTCCGGCGGCGAGGCGCAGCGCATCAAGCTCGTCACCGAGCTGACGAAGGTGCGCGACGACATCACGCGGCGCGGCCAGAAGGTGCCGCACACGCTGTACGTGCTCGACGAGCCGACGGTCGGCCTGCATATGGCCGACGTCGCGAAGCTGATCCGCGTGCTGCACCGGCTGGTGGATGCCGGGCATAGCGTCGTCGTGATCGAGCACGATCTCGACGTGATCGCCGAAGCCGACTGGATCATCGATCTCGGGCCCGAAGGCGGCGTGGGCGGCGGCACGATCGTCGCGGCGGCGGCGCCGGAAGGGCTCGTGCAGGTGAAGGCCAGCCATACCGGGCAAGCGCTGAAGCCGGTGCTGGCCCGAGCGGCCAGCGAAGACGCCGAAGCGGAGCAGCAGGGCGCGGCGCGGGTCGGCTGAACGCGTCGCATCCGGCGAGCGGCCCCGATGCCTGGTGAGGCATCGGGGCCGTTCTCGTCTCGTCCTTCATGTCGACGATGGCGCCGCGCTCAATTCGCGTTGACGCCGATCGCCTCGATGATGGTTTCCAGCTGAGGGCTCATCGGCAGGTTCAGACTCAAGCCGGACGGAAGCGGGCGCAGGAACCAGCGCTTGTACTGACGTGCGATCTCGCCGTCGGCGGCCAATTCCTGGAACGTGCTTTTCACGATCTGCGCGAGTTGCGGATCGTCCTTGCGGAACATGATGCCGTACGGGTCGTACGATAGAAAATCGCCCACCACGTCGTACTGGCCGCCCTTGCTCGCATTCTCGGCGATCAGGCCGTACAGCAACACGTCGTCCGTCGCGAACGCGTCGGCACTGCCGTTCGCGACGAGCGCGAAGCCTTGCGCATGGTCCGGCACCACCTGTAGCTGGACCCCGAGCCGGAACTTGTCATTCAGGTCGCGCAGCGCCTTCTCGTTGGTCGTGCCGGCCGTCACCGCGACTTTCTTGCCCGCGAGATCGCGGAACGAGCGGATCGGCGCGCCGCGTTTCACCATCACCTTCGTGCCGGCCACGAAGAAGATCGGCGAGAACGCCACGCGTTTCTGGCGCTCAAGGTTGCTGGTCGTTGAGCCGCATTCCAGGTCGACCTTGCCGCTGACCACCGCGTCGATGCGGTTGTCGGACGTGACCGGCACCCAGCGGATCGTCAGGCTCTGGTTGATCGCATCCTCGATCGACGCCACGAGCGCCTTGCACAGCTCGATCGAATAGCCGATCGGCTGGTTGCGCGCATTCAGGTACGAAAACGGGATCGACGCGTCGCGATAGCCGAGCGCGATCGTGCCGCTGCTGCGCACCTTCGCGAGCGTGCCGGTCAGTTGGGCCGGCGCGAACGGCTCGACGCGCGGCGGCGTCGACGGCGCATCGTCCGCACGCGCGGCCGCGCCCGTCGCAAGCAGGCCCGCGAGCGCGAGCGCACGCCAGAATCGCTGCATCTTCATCGCCGGGCCTCCGTCAGACTTCCGTCGGATGTGCGATCGTCGCTTCCTGTTCCGCTTCGATGCGCGCAGCGTTGGCTTCGGCTTCCGCTTCCGGCAGGAGCTGGCCTTCCCATTTCGCGACCACCGCGCTCGCGATCGAATTGCCCACCGCATTGGTGGCCGAGCGGCCCATGTCGAGGAACGTGTCGACGCCGAGAATCAGCAGCAGCCCTGCCTCCGGCAGCCCGAACTGGTGCAGGGTGGCCGCGATCACGACGAGCGACGCACGCGGCACGCCGGCCATTCCCTTCGACGTGAGCATCAGTACCAGCAGCATCGTGATCTGC
>NZ_BCPP01000940.1:0-2762 GCF_016586125.1 Burkholderia sp. E168m23 | reverse complement strand
TTGAAACGCTCACCGACATGCACGACGTGTTCTCCTGCGGTCCATCGGAAAAAGAAAGTGCCCCAATGATACCGGCGGCCGGACGCCGCCGCGCTGCGCCCGGGCAAACGGCACGCGAGCACCGTGCGATGCGCGCCGCCGGCCCGCCAAAGAAAAAGCGCCGCGACATCCGTCGCGGCGCTTTCGTTTCGATACCGGGCTGATTCATCAGGTCATTGCAACGGCCCGGTTCAGCAACACTTCCCCGCTCCCGAGCCGTACCGCGCATTCTGACGCTCGCGGAAGAATTCCTCGTACGTCATCGGTTCGCGGTCCGGATGGGTTTCGCGCATGTGCGCGACGTAGGTGTCGTAGTCGGGCAGGCCGACCATCAGCCGCAACGCCTGCCCGAGGTAACGCCCCGCGCTGCGCAGGTCGCTGCCAAGATCGCTGAACATCGCGGCCTCTCCTCAACGTCCGCTGCCGAGCGCCTGCGCGGCCGGCATCGCTTCGTACGGCGTCTCGCGCACGGTCGGCTTCGACTCGCGGCGCGCGCGCAGCACGGCGATCACGCCGTACACCGCGATGGCCACGACGACGAAGATGAACAGCCCGGCCAGCGCCGCATCGATGTAGTCGTTGAAGATGATCCGTTTCATCTGCGCGATCGACTTCGCCGGCGCGAGCACCTTGCCTTCGTCCACCGCGGCCTGCAGCTTCGCGGCGTGCGCGAGGAAGCTGACCTTCGGGTTCGCGTCGAAAATCTTCTGCCAGCCGGCCGTCAGCGTGCAAATCAAGAGCCATGCGGTCGGCACCATCGTGACCCACGCATAGCGCTCGCGCTTCATCTTGAACAGCACGACGGTGCCGAGCACCAGCGCGATCGCGGCGAGCATCTGGTTCGAGATGCCGAACAGCGGCCACAGCGTGTTGATGCCGCCGAGCGGATCGACCACGCCCTGGTACAGGAAGTAGCCCCACGCGGCCACGCACAGCGCGGTGGCGACGAGGTTCGCGGGCAGCGACTCGGTGCGCTTGAGCGCCGGGTGGAACGTGCCGAGCAGATCCTGCAGCATGAAGCGGCCCGCACGCGTGCCCGCGTCGACGGCCGTCAGGATGAACAGCGCCTCGAACAGGATCGCGAAGTGATACCAGAACGCCATCATCGCTTCGCCGCCGATCACCTGGTGCAGGATGTGCGCCATGCCGACGGCCAGCGTCGGCGCGCCGCCCGCACGCGCGATGATCGTCGTTTCGCCGACGGCCTTGGCCGTCTGCGTCAGCATGTCGGGCGTCAGCACGAAGCCCCATTGCGTGACGGTGTTCGCGACCGCTTCCGGCGTCGAGCCGAGCACCGCGGCCGGCGCGTTCATCGCGAAGTAGATGCCCGGTTCGATCACGCACGCGGCGACCAGCGCCATGATCGCGACGAACGATTCCATCAGCATCGCGCCGTAACCGATGAAGCGCGCATTGGTTTCGTTGTCGATCAGCTTCGGCGTCGTGCCCGACGAGATCAGCGCGTGGAAGCCCGACACCGCGCCGCACGCGATCGTGATGAACAGGAACGGGAACAGGTTGCCCGACCACACCGGGCCCGAGCCGTCGACGAACTTCGTCAGCGCGGGCATCTTCAGTTCCGGTGCGACGACCAGGATGCCGATCGCGAGGCCGAGGATCGTGCCGATCTTCAGGAACGTCGACAGGTAGTCGCGCGGCGCGAGCAGCAGCCACACCGGCAGCACCGATGCGACGAAGCCGTAGCCGATCAGGATCCACGTGAGCTGCGTGCCGCTGAACGTGAACCACGCGGCAACCGCCGGCGAGGCGGCCACGTTCTGGCCGAACGCGATCGCCGCCATCAGCCCGATGAAGCCGATGATCGACACTTCGCCGATGCGGCCCGGACGGATGTAGCGCGTATAGACGCCCATGAACAGCGCGATCGGAATCGTCGCGGCGACGGTGAACGTGCCCCACGGCGAATTGGTCAGCGCCTTCACGACGATCAGCGCGAGCACCGCGAGGATGATCACCATGATCAGGAACGCGCCGAACAGCGCGATCACGCCGGGCACCGTGCCGAGCTCCATCTTGACGAGGTCGCCGAGCGAACGGCCGTCGCGACGCGTCGAGATGAACAGCACGATGAAATCCTGCACCGCGCCGGCGAACACGACGCCGGCCAGAATCCACAGCATGCCGGGCGTGTAGCCCATCTGCGCGGCGAGCACGGGGCCGACCAGCGGCCCGGCGCCGGCGATCGCGGCGAAGTGATGGCCGAACAGCACGTACTTGTTGGTCGGCACGTAGTCGAGGCCGTCGTTGTACTTGACCGCCGGCGTCATCCGCAGCCCGTCGAGCTGCATGACCTTGCTGGCGATGAAACGGCTGTAGAAGCGATACGCGATCAGATACACGCAGACTGCGGCGATCACGATCCAGAGGGCACTGACGCGCTCGCCGTGCGCGAGTGCGATCGTGCCGAATGCGAACGCGCCAAGCAGCGCGACCGCGATCCATAGCAGGGTACTGGAAGCCCGATTCATGGCGTCTCCTGGTCTCCAATGTGTTTTTGAGTGGATGCGGCGAGGGGCCGAACCCGCGTGACGTCGATGCGTCGTGCCGCAGCCTCGCGGAGACCGCAGCGATGGGCCGTAGTATTCCGCGCGACGGGGGCCACTTACAAGCGGATAACTACGTATGACGATCTACGTAGAATTACGTAGAACGTTTGGCGTGTGCGCGCTGTCGGCGTTGGTTTGCATAAATTTGTTCCCAAA
>NZ_BCPP01000939.1:0-2764 GCF_016586125.1 Burkholderia sp. E168m23 | reverse complement strand
GGGCAACTCGTCGAAGCACGGCGTGCGCGCGTGGGCACATCGGAGATGGTGCGCCAATACCTGAACGCGACGCCCGGCAGCGCGCCGTTCTCGCTCGACGACATGGCGCGCCTGATGAACACGAGCCCGCGCACGCTCAAGCGGCGATTGCAGGAGGAAGGCACGACGTTTCGCGCGCTGCTCGCGCAGACGCGCGGGGCGATGGCCGAGACGCTGCTCGGCGATGCGCGGCTGTCGCTCGCGGACGTGGCCGAGCGGCTCGGCTTCAGCGATCTGTCCAGTTTCTCGCAAGCGTTCAAGCGCTGGTACGGCGTGCCGCCGGGCGCGTATCGCAGCGCGGCGCGACGATCAGGCGACCCGCAATGAATCGCGGTACGATCGCTCGCTCGCTTGCCCGTCCTGCCTGTCGACATCACATTCACGAGAGACCCCGCATGATCACGATCCGCCCGATGACCGACGACGATTTCGCGCGTTTCTGGCCGACCTACCGCGCCATCGTCGCTGCTCAGGAAACCTATGCATTCGATCCCGAACCGACCCAGGAAGCGGCACGCGCACTGTGGCTCGACGCGCCGCTCTGTACGTGGATCGCGGAGGAGGACGGCGTGGTGCTCGGCTCGTACTTCCTGAAGGCGAACGCCGCCGGGCCCGGCAAGCACGTGAGCAACTGCGGCTACATGGTGAGCGAGGCCGCGCGCGGCCGCGGCGTCGCGCGCCTGATGTGCGAGCACTCGCAGCAGGTGGCGCGCGAGCGCGGTTTCCTCGCGATGCAGTTCAATTCGGTGGTCGCGACGAACGCAGTCGCGGTCGCGCTGTGGCAGAAGCTGGGATTCGAGATCGTCGGCCGGCTGCCGCGCGCATACCGTCACGCGCGGCTCGGCTTCGTCGACTGCTTCGTGATGTTCAAGTGGCTCGGCGACGCGGCGGCCGCCGAAGCCTGAGCAACGCGCCGCTGCGTCAGACGGCGAACGCGCCGTCGAACACGATCCGCTCGTCGAGCGCGAGCGTGCCGCGCGCGAAGATCAGGTCGAGATGGTGGCTGCCGTTTTCGCCGCCGCCGAGCCCGAGATGCAGGCCCGGATGGCGTTCCTCGAACCCCGCGTTGCGGCCGTACAGGCCGCGGATGCCGAGGTTCGTGCCGATGCCGAATTCCTCGATCCGCCGGTGATTCGCGTGCCGGTCGAGATAGGTCGTGAAATCGCGCCGGAAGCCCGCATCGTCGGTGTCGAAATCGACGATCGTGCTGTGCTCGACATGCAGCGTCGCGAGCCGCTCGGCCACCTTGTACTTGATCGCGAACGGCACGGTGCCGAGAAAGGTGCCGCTGAACACGACCGAGCCGTTGAGGTCGGTCACGTGCGTCGCGATCTCGCCGGGCACGACGTCGAGGTTGCCCATGCCGTCCACGCTCGTCCATTTCTGGTCCGGCGCAAGCGAGCCCGTCAGCGTGTTGCCGGCTTCGTCGATGAAGCGGATCTGCGACGCGCGTGCGGCCGCGTCGATCAGCCGGCCATTGCGCGCGGCGATGTCGTCGAGCGATTCGGCGAACGCCTCGTCGAGGTGCGGGCCGTAATCCTTGAATAAAACCGATTTGCTCCAGTGTTCGACGATCGCGGGGCGGATCGCGGCGAGGAATGGCGGCCCGCTCGGCGACGGCGTCGGCAGGCACGACGAGTCGTACAGCAGCACGAACAGGTCGGCGGCGTCGAGCGCGGCGGCGATGTCGGCGGGCGGGGTGCTTTCGAGGCAGAGGGTGGTCGCGTCGAGCGAATCGGGCAGGGCGGAAAAGGCGCGCAACGCGATGTCGCGGTTGCGGGTGTCATGGCCGACCAGCAGTTTTCCCGATTCGCCGCGGGCCAGCTTGTCGCGCAACGCGGGGTGAAAGCCGAGCGCGCGGTGCAGGTTCAGCATGCGTATCTCCGGAAGCGGCGGAAGGGCCGCGGCCCTTCCGCGAGAACGGGTGGCCCGCTCAGACCGGCCAGAGCGCGGTGCCGAACGGCACCACGGCGTCCTCGACCATCATGTCGACGGCCTCGGGGTGCGTGTCTTCCTGCATCCAGTCAAGCAATTCGATCTGCTGGGTTTCCTGCATGTCAATTCTCCTGTGGTGAACATGAGTGATTCAACATGAAAGCGCGGAAAAAACATGACCGCTCCTCGTTCGATATTTTGTGAATGCCGGACGAGTGGCGTCGATATTAGTCTGACGAATTTTCGAATGCAATGCGTTGCAGTGTTTTTAGCCGTGACGTGCTAAACACGAGGCATTCGCGATCCACATATTGGAAAAACAGGATAAAACGAGCGACAGATCGAGCATCATTTTTTATCGGAAGGAATCCGGATAGGCGAAATGAATTCGGTTATTTTTAATTTGAATTCAATTGCCCGGATTGCTGCGTTTTATGTCATTCACGAGAACCACAAGCGCGATCGCCTGGTGCTCGAACCGGTCCGCATGATTCCATGCGTCACGCAGTCAATCAGCATCCGCACGTCATCCAAGCAACGCCTTTCCGATCGTCTTGGTCGGTTCGGAGCGCAGCACCAGCGATGTCGTGACCGCGCCGAAGCGGGCAATCGCGTCGATGAGCGTTTCGAGCTGGCCCGGTGTCGGCACCAGCACCTTCAGCAGAAAGCAGTCCTCGCCGGTCATGCGGTGGACTTCGATGACATGCGGCATCTCGGCGAACGCGCGCAGCGCCGGCTTGATGTGCTCGTGAGTCGTTTTTAGTCGGATGATGGCCATCATGCCCAACCC
>NZ_BCPP01000938.1:0-2767 GCF_016586125.1 Burkholderia sp. E168m23 | reverse complement strand
CAAGCTGACGGCCCCGACGTACACGCTGGACGGCGGCAAGACCACGGCGAAAAACGTTGGCGACGCGGTGTCGAACCTGGACGGCCGAGTAACAACGAATGCGACGAACGTCGAGAAGCTGAAAGACAATCTCGCCGATTCCGGTCTGTGGGACAAAGGCAAGAACCAGGCGATCGCGGCGCTGACGTACGATCGTAAGGAAGACGGTGCGGCCGATCGCGGCTCAGTGACGCTTGGCGGCGCGGGTGCCAAGGAGCCGGTGGCGTTGAAGAACGTTGCGATGGGCATTGCCGACACCGATGCAGCGAACGTGGGCCAGATGAAAGGCATTACCACGGCGCTGGGCGGTGGCGCGGGCATCGGCGCCGATGGCAGCGTGACGGCACCGAAGTACCACGTCGGCGACAAGACCTACGGCAACGTTGGTGACGCGATCACGGCCGCGGCGGAAACCGGCGGCGGTGCGAATCCGAACGCGGTCTCATACGACGACAAGACCAAAGGCGCGATTACGCTGGCTGGCGAGCAAGGCACGACGTTGAAGAACGTCACAGCCGGCGTGGACGCGACCGACGCAGTGAACGTCGGCCAATTGTCGGATGCAACGAAGTCGATTCGCGATTCGCTCTCGGACGGCAGCCTGTCGATGCGCTACATCAAGGTCAAGGCAACGGGGCAAGCCGCAAATGCGATGGGAACCAATACCGTCGCGATCGGCGCGGGCGCAAACGCGACCGGAAATGGCTCGCTGGCCTTGGGTACGGGTTCACGCGCGAACGGGCTCAACTCGGTCGCGATCGGCCTCAATTCGGTTGCTACGGAGGCGAACCAGGTATCGGTTGGCGACGTCGGTCGCGAACGTCGCATTTCGAACGTGGCCGACGGTACGGAAGATACCGACGCAGTCAACGTGAATCAACTGACCGAAGCGATCGAAAAGATGTCCGACCGGACCGACAAGCTGTCGTCGGAACTCAGGTCGCGGCATGGCTCGCTGACGGCTAACGTCCTCGCTGCCAAGACGGACTTGGCATCGGTCGACCCATCGAAATTCTTGCAAGTTGCCGGCGCGGGAGCGGACGGTAGTCAGGAGAATACCGCGAACATCGTCGGCGGCGATCCGGCGAGCGACACTGCCGCCGCGATCGGTGTAGGTTCCATTGCCTCGGGCGCGAATGCGGTCGCCCTCGGCGTGCGTAGCTACGCGTACTCGGATGGCGCAGTGGCCATCGGTAACATGGCCCAAACGGGTGCCGGCCAAGCCAATTCGGTGGCCATCGGGTCGAATGTGACGACCAATGGGGAAAGTGCGCTTGCGGTGGGTTCGCAGGCGCGGGCAAACGGTGACAACGCGATCGCGCTCGGCAATAACGGCGTGGCGGCAATCGGCGCGAATTCCATTGCGCTCGGTAACAAGGCCAGCTCCGCAGCAGGTGCGACCAATGGCATTGCGCTGGGCGCGTCCGCGAGTGTTGCACGCAACGTGGCCGACTCGATGGCGCTGGGCGCAAATGCCAGCGTCGAAAAAGGCGCGAATAGTGCGGTCGCACTGGGTACCGGTTCCAAGGCGACGCGCGCCAATACCGTTTCGGTGGGTAATGCCGGAAGCGAGCGCCAGATGGTGAACGTCGCGGCGGGTACGCAAGGCACCGACGCGGTGAACGTGACGCAGCTCAGTGGCGTAACGACGGCGCTGGGTGGCGGTGCGGGCATTGGCGCCGATGGCAGCGTGACGGCACCGAAGTACCACGTTGGCGACAAGACCTACGGTAACGTGGGCGACGCGATCACGGCCGCGGCGGAAACCGGCGGTGGTGGCGGTACGAATCCGAACGAGGTTGCATACGACGACAAGACCAAAGGCGCGATCACGCTGGCTGGCGAAAAAGGCACGACGCTGAAGAACGTTGCTGCCGGCGCCGTGAATGCGACGAGCATGGAAGCGATGAACGGTGCGCAGCTGTACGACGCGTCGCAGAGTATGGCGAGTGCGCTGAGCGGCGGTTCGACGGTGGACGCAGCAGGCAAGCTGGTGGCACCGGCGTATACGCTGGACGGCGGCAAGACCACCGCGCACAACGTTGGCGACGCATTCTCGAACCTGGACGGCCGCGTGACGACGAACGCGGCGAACGTCGAGAAACTGCAAGGCGATATTGCCGAGTCCGGTTTGATCGACAAGGACACGGGCAAGGCGATCGCGGCGCTGACGTACGACCGCAAGGCAGACGGCACGACGGATCGCGGTTCGGTGACGCTTGGCGGTGCGGGCGCAGTAGCGCCGGTGGCGTTGAAGAACGTTGCAGGCGGGATTTCGGATACCGACGCAGTGAACGTAGGCCAGATGAAGGGCATCACCACGGCATTGGGTGGTGATGCGGGTATCGGCCCCGACGGCAGCGTGAAGGCACCGACGTATCACATCGGTGACAAGACCTACGCTAACGTGGGTGACGCGCTTGCAGCCGCGGCAGCAAGCGGTGGCGGTGGTACGGATTCGAATGCGGTTGTGTACGACGATGCAGCCAAGAGCGCAGTCACGCTGTCTGGCGAGAAAGGTACGACGCTGAAGAAAGTTGCAGCGGGCGCGGTGAGTGCGGATAGCACGGAAGCGGTGAACGGTTCGCAGCTGTATGGCGCCGCGCAAAGTGTGGCGAGCGCGCTGGGTGGTGGGTCGAAGGTAGACGAAACCGGTAAGGTGACGGCACCGACGTATAAGCTGGACGGCGACAAGACCAGTGCGAATAACGTTGGCGAAGCCGTGTCG
>NZ_BCPP01000937.1:0-2769 GCF_016586125.1 Burkholderia sp. E168m23 | reverse complement strand
GGCTTCGCCGAATGGAACGACCGGTTTCGCGACACCGTGCGGCGCTTCTGGCGCGGCGACGCGGGGCAGCGCCCGGAACTGGCCGCGCGGCTGTCGGGCTCGGCCGACCTGTTCAATCACGGGCGGCGCCGCACGTGGGCCTCGGTCAATTTCGTCACCGCGCACGACGGCTTCACGCTGGCCGACCTCGTGTCGTATGCGGGCAAGCACAACGACGCGAACGGCGAGGACAACCGCGACGGCCGCGACGACAACTGCAGCGCGAACTGGGGCGTCGAAGGGCCGACCGACGACGCGGCGATCCGCGACGTGCGGCTGCGCGTCGCCCGCTCGATGCTCGCGACGCTGTTTACCGCGCTCGGCACGCCGATGCTCGTGGCCGGCGACGAATTCGGCCGCACGCAGCACGGCAACAACAACGCGTATTGCCAGGATAACGAACTGTCGTGGCTCGACTGGGACCTGGCGCACAGCGACGACGGCGTGCAGATGACCCGCTTCGTGTCGCGGCTCGCCGCGCTGCGGCGCATGTATCCGGTGATGTCGGCGCCGCGCTACCCGTCGGGCGACCGCGACGGCGCGCCGGGCATGCGCGAGATCGACTGGTTCGACGAACGCGGCGACGCGCTCACCGTGCCCGCGTGGGAAGACGGCGAACGCCGCGCGCTGACGATGCGGCGCGTCGGCACCGGCCGCACCGGGCGCACCGAGGCGTTGCTCGTGATGCTGAACGCATCGGCCGACACCATCACGTTCATGCCGCCCGCGCCCGTGCTCGATTACCGCATCCTGCTCGACACCGCGACGCCCGACTCGGGCCCGCGCTCGTGGCCGGAAGCGGGGCTCGACGTCGCCGCGCATGCGGCCGTGATCGCGGTCGCGGCCGTGCCGCCGCCCGATCAGTCTTCCTGAGGACCGCCATGACATCCCGTTCCGCCCGCCCCACCGGCACGCACGTATTCGAATCGTCGTTCGGCGCGACCTGCGTCGAGGCCGACCGCACGCGCTTCCGGCTGTGGGCGCCCGCGAGCCGCACCGCCGCCGTCGAGCTGCAGGACGCAGGCGGCCGCGCGATCCCGATGACGCCCGCCGGCGACGGCTGGTTCGAGACGGTCGCGCCGTGCGGCCCCGGCACGCTGTACCGCTACCTGCTCGACGACGCGCTGGCGGTGGCCGATCCCGCGTCGCGCTTCCAGCCGTACGACGTGCACGGCCCGAGCCAGGTCGTCGATCCGGCCGCGTACCGCTGGCGCCACGACGCGTGGCGCGGCCGCCCGTGGCACGAAACGGTGCTCTACGAGCTGCATGTCGGCGCGTGCGGCGGCTACGCGGCCGTCGAGCGGCGCCTGCCGGCGATCGCCGAACTCGGCGTGACCGCCGTCGAGCTGATGCCCGTCAATGCGTTTCCCGGCGCACGCAACTGGGGCTACGACGGCGTGCTGCCGTTCGCGCCCGATGCGTCGTACGGGCGGCCCGAGGAACTGAAATCGCTGGTAGACAGCGCGCACGGGCTCGGGCTGCAGGTGTTCCTCGACGTCGTGTACAACCACTTCGGCCCCGACGGCAACCTGCTGCCGCGCTACGCACCCGACTTCTTCCGCGCGGACCGGCAGACCGCGTGGGGGCCGGCGATCGACTTCACCCGCCCGCAGACGAGCGCGTTCTTCATCGACAACGCGCTGTACTGGCTCGACGAATACCGCTTCGACGGGCTGCGCATCGACGCCGCGCACGCGATCGACGACGACGCATGGCTGCGCGAACTCGCGCGCCGCGTGCGCGCGCAGGCGGGCGACGCGCGCCACGTGCATCTCGTGCTGGAGAACGAGCGCAATACCGCGAGCCTGCTCGGCCCCGGCGGCTTCGATGCGCAATGGAACGACGACTTCCACAACAGCGCGCACGTGCTGCTGACCGGCGAGCGCGACGGTTACTACCGCGCGTACGCCGATGCGCCGCTGCGCCATTTCGCGCGCACGCTCGGCGAAGGCTTCGCGTACCAGGGCGAACCGTCGCCGCTGCACGACGGCGCCGCGCGCGGCGAGCCGAGCGCGCACCTGCCGCCGACCGCGTTCGTCGTGTTCCTGCAGAACCACGACCAGGTCGGCAACCGCGCGTTCGGCGAACGGCTGCGTGCGCTCGCGAACGACGATGCGGTGCGCGCGGCCACCGCGCTGATGCTGCTCGCGCCGTCGATCCCGCTGCTGTTCATGGGCGAGGAAGACGGCAGCACGCAGCCGTTCCAGTTCTTCACCGACTATCGCGGCGCGCTCGCCGATGCGGTGCGCGAAGGCCGGCGCCGCGAATTCGCCGCGTTTCCCGCGTTCGCCGACGCCGCGCATCGCGACGCGATTCCCGACCCGAACGACATCGCGACCTTCGTGCGCTCGTCGTCGCACCATCCGCCCGACGAGTCGTGGCCCGACGCAGCCGCGTGGCGGCGCTTCTATCGCAGCGCGCTGGCCGTGCGCGCGGCGCTCGTGACGCCGCATCTGGCGAACGCGCAGGCGCTCGGCGTCGAGCTGCTCGCGGGCGACGGCGACCCGCCCGCACTGGTCGCGCGCTGGCGCCTCGGCGACGGCAGCACGCTGACGATCGCGCTGAATCTCGGCTCGCACGACGCGACGCTGCCCGCGCTGCCGGTCGGCAAGATCGTGTTCGAGACGCCGCCGCGGGCGCGCGACCGGCTGCCCGGCGGGCACGTGCCGCCGCGCGCCTGCATCGTATGGCGCGACGGCGCGGTCAATCGGGATGCGCGGCATCACAGCA
>NZ_BCPP01000936.1:0-2771 GCF_016586125.1 Burkholderia sp. E168m23 | reverse complement strand
AAAAATATTTGTTTGATGCACTTACGGAAAATACTTTCTGGAACTGCTAAACATGCGTCAGGGTTCTACGAGAAAGCCTCGAATTCATGTGACGAGACGACCTCGTTTACAGAGGCACAGATGACTCGTCGAAGAAGTGGCGAGGAGGTGTTCGGTGACTGGATAGCTACACCGGGGCACAAAGTCGGTGACAATCCTTATATTGAAAGACGACGCTATGACCCGATTCCAACACTCGAGGCTCGGGAGGCGTTTTGGAAAAATGTCCTCAAATATTATGGATGGAATGGATCAGAGGCCAAGGGGCAATAGCGCCTACGGTTCGACTAGGTTTTCGATAAATATCGGCGAGAGGCCGCTGTACCGCGGAATCCGTCGTTAGGCCCGAGAGGCCGCTTCGGGCCAGTGGCGACACTCACGAAAATTCATGAAGAAACATTTCCGATCGCGACAATGAGAATCCTTCGTTTTACCCCGCTGCTGGCGCTCGCCGCCGCCCCTGTCGCCCACGCCGCCGACAGCCAGTCTTGCAGCGACGAAATCGTCACGGCCATCGCCCGCTGGGCCGGCATCGCGAGCGCACGCATCGCCACGCGCGACGCGGACCGGCTCGTCGTCGCGTCGTCGTGCAAGGCCATGCCGAACGCGCCGGAAACGACGATCGCGGCCGTCGCCTTCGATTCGCTGCCGAAGAGCAAGGACCCGTACGTCAGCCGCAAGCTACAGGTCGTGGCGCTCGTCGAGGGCGGCAAGGTCGTCGCGGCCGATCGGTCGGTGGTCGAAGAGGATGCGGCGACGGAGATCGACGAGGACAGCTACCGCATCGATACGGCGCCCTACCGGTTGTCGCCCGACGTGCGTGCGTTCGGCGTCGTGTTTACCAGCAGCGCGCGTGGGCCGAGTTGCCCGGATGCCAACACCAGTGAAGAGTTGACGCTGTGGGTGCGTGAAGGCGGCCGTATCCGCCCGGTGTTCGGCACGAATCTGTACGGCTGGGTCAGCGTCGAAGGCGACGCCTGCGGCCCGGGTACAGGCGATGCGCGCAGCGAAGACGCCCGCATGACGATCGCCGTCGAGAAAACGTCGAGCCACGGCTTCGCCGACCTCTCGATCACCGCGCACATCACGAAGACGCAGCGCAAGAACGGTGATTACTCGGATACGGGCAAGCGCACGGCGCGCACGATCGTCCACTACGACGGCAAGTCCTATGGAATCGACATGTTCCGGAACTTCTGGTATTCGCCGGCCGCGATGCAACGCTTCAAGTAATGCCACGGGCGCGACGCCGCCCCGCCCGCCTACTCCACCACCTTCGGCCCGATCGCCTCGGTCGGCGCCGGCATCCGCAACGCGTCGTCCCGCACGCGTCGCGCCTCGCGCGCCGTATAGCGATCCTTCAGCCGCAGGAACGGTTTCTCGACGAGGAAATAGCTGGCGGTCGCGGCCATCAGCGCCCACACGATGCCGAGCGGAAACCCATGCGGCACGGGCAGGCGCGGGTTCGCAAAAGGCTGCTGCCACAGATAGAGACTGAACGAAATCGTGCCGACGAACACCACCGGCTCGGCGCGCAGCCAGCGCGCGCACCAGAACTCGCCGCGGAAATTCAGCACGACGATCACGATCGCGATCAGCGCGGCTTCGAGCGTCACGCCGTACGTCGCATTCCAGAAGCCGCCGAGCCGGTGTTCGGCGAGCGGCATGCCGAGCAGCACGACGAAGACGAGCGCCGTCACGATGCGCGCCTCGCCGCGCCAGGAACCGATCCACGCTTCGAGCCGTTCGCGGTTGAGCGACGCATAGCAGCCGATCAGGATCGGATCGACACCCGTGTGCAGCATCATCCCGAGTTGGCCGCGCAGCGTCGGCGCAACGAAATACGTCATGGCGCGCACCAGCGGCACGATCAGGATCAGCGCGGCCAGCCAGCGCGTGCCGGCGCGGCGGATGCCGAACACGAACAGCAGCGGCCAGAACCAGTAGAACTGCTCCTCGAGCGCGAGCGACCAGAAATGGCCGAGGTACCACGCGCCGTCCGGATGCAGCGCGTTGTCGCCGGTCAGCCCGAACCACGCCGAGTAATTCCACAGATGCAGCGCCGCATAGAGCCATTGCCGGCGATCGACGTCGAACCCGCCGGCGAACGCCATGATCGCGACGGCCGCGAGATACACGTAGCAAGCCGGCCAGATCCGCAGCGCCCGGCGCACGTAGAACGACGTCAGCGCGATACCGCCCGTGCACGCGAATTCGGCGCGCAGCACGTTGGTGATCAGGAAACCGCTCAGCACGAAGAAGATCAGCACGCCGAGCCGGCCGTCGGCGATCAGCCGCAACGGCGCATACCAGCCCGTATAGCCGCCGGGCAGCACATGCTCGGCATGACCGACGACGACCATCGCGACCGCGACGGCGCGCAACCCGGTCAACTGCGTGACGCGATGGTTCATCGGCTGGTTTCCGTTGGCACGGTGGAGAAACAGGCGTTGCCGGCGCTCCGATTGACCCGCCGACCTGCCGCCGGGATTTTGTATGAAAAATATCGGAATGAAATTGCTTCAAAAATCCGCGGCGCACATACCGCCAGCGACGAACGCCCGGCCAAAACGTGCCGACGTCCGGCGCGGTGAATGGGCATAATGACAAGCCTTGTCCGGCGGCGGTCGGTCCGATGCCCACGCAACGAATTTTGCGGCGCAGCACGCTTCGCAGTACCTTGCCGCCCGCACACCGGCCCGCGCGTCGTCCGCCCCCTGTCCGCCCCTCAC
>NZ_BCPP01000935.1:0-2773 GCF_016586125.1 Burkholderia sp. E168m23 | reverse complement strand
ACGGTTCACGCCGAGACCCCACGCACCGATCACGCCTTCCTCGCGCAGCTTGCCCAGCACGCGGAATGCGCCCTTGCGCGCCGCCTCGAACTGCGCGAGCCACTCGTCACCGTAAATGTCCTGTGCGACGTCGTGCACCCACACGATGTCGAGACGATCCGTGCGCAGCCGCTTCAGGCTGTCCTCGATCGAGCGCAGCGTCGCGTCGGCCGAGTAGTCGCTCACCAGCCGGTTCGCACGGCCGTGCGCGAAGATCCCGCTCTTCTCGCCGTAGTCGCGCGTCGTCGCATCCTCCATGTCGTCGAGCACGATGCGGCCCACCTTCGTGCTGATGAAGTAATCGTCGCGACGCTGGCCGGCCAGCGCGTCGCCGAGGCGCGCTTCGGCCAGACCCGCGCCGTATGACGGCGCGGTGTCGAAGTAACGGATGCCGCGCGCCCACGCGGCTTCGACGGTGGCGATCGCTTCCGCGTCGGGAATGTCGCGGAACATGTTGCCGAGCGGCGCCGCGCCGAAACCGAGCCGGTTGTCGGCGGGCAGCGTGTCTTTGAGACCCATGCTTTTCTCCGGGTGGGACAGGAAAGTGAGCCCAGTCTAGGTTGCACGGATGAGTCTGTCCAAGACATAATTCAGCATACTTGAGTCTCATAAGGTCTTACATGCTCGACATCCGCCAGCTTCAATATTTCATCGCGGTCGCGGAAGAGGAACACGTCGGTCGTGCGGCCGAACGCCTACACATTTCGCAGTCGCCGCTCAGCCGCCAGATCGCGCAGCTCGAGGAAAAACTCGGTCTGACGCTGTTCGAACGCAGCCAGCAGCGCATTCGTCTGACGCGTGACGGACGCACGTTCCTCAGCGAAGCGCATGCGTTCCTGCGCCATGCGAACCGGCTCGAATCGCTCGCGCGCCGGCTCGGCCGCGGCGACGAAGGCGGCCTGTGCATCGGCTACCTGGAAACGGCCACCCACTCGGGCGTGCTGCCGCGCGCGCTGAAAACGCTGCGCGCCGAGCGCCCGTCGGTGCATATCGCGCTGTACAACTATCAATCCGCCGCGCAGCTCGAAGGCCTGCGCGAACGCAGCCTCGACATCGCGCTCGTGACCGAGCCGCCCGCGCCGGACGATCCCGAACTCGATTCGACGATGGTGCTGAACGATCCGATGCTGCTCGCGATGCCCGACGGACACCCGCTCGCGAAAAAGAAGACGCTCGTCGCCGACGATCTCGCCGCACAGGCGTGGATCGGCGTCACGCAGCAGGAAAGCGCGCCGCGTCACGGCGCGTTCGTCGCGGCCTGTGCGAAGGCCGGTTTTTCGCCGGACATTTCGGTGGAGGCGACCGAGCCGCTCGCGGCGCTCGGGCTCGTCGCCGCGGGGCTCGGCGTGACGATGATCCAGCAAAGCCTGCGTCACCAGGTGCCGGAAGGCGTCGTGCTGCGCGAGCTGCCGTGGTTCAGCTACCGCACGCCGCTGTGGGCCGCATGGCACAAGGTCAACCTGCGGCCGCTGGTCGGCATCTTCCGCGAGATCCTGACCGGCGAGGAGCTCGTCGCGGCAGTCGGCAAGTAGGCCCGTGAAAACGCGCGGCGCCGTTGCATCGCGGCGCCCCGCTTGCCCCTCGCGCGCCGCTTACTTCGCGAGCGTGACCTTGCCGTCGAACAGGCGGTTGAGCGCCCATGGATTGCTCGTTCGCAATGCATCGGGAAGCAGCGCATCCGGCATGTCCTGATAGCTGACCGGCCGCAGGAAACGGCGGATCGCGAGACTGCCGACCGACGTCGAGCGCCCGTCCGCGGTGGACGGATACGGGCCGCCGTGCACCATCGCATGCGCGACCTCGACGCCGGTGCCAAAGCCGTTGACCAGCACGCGGCCCGCACGCCGCTCCAGCGCCGGCAGGAACGTGCGCGCGTCCGCGTAATCGGCTTCGTCGAGATGGATCGCCGCCGTCAGTTGCCCTTCCAGCGACTCGATCAGCGCGAGCATCGTCTTCAGGTCCGGGCACCGGACGATCAGCGACGCCGCGCCAAAAATCTCCTCGTGCAATGCCTTCGATTCGCGGAACGCATCGGCGCTCGTCACGAACAGCGCGCCCTGCCCCTGGTTCGCACCGGTCGGCGCGTTCGCGCGCGCGAGGGTCTGCACCTGCGGATGCTGCGCGAACGCCGCGACCGCGCGTTCGAACGCCTGGTGAATACCCGGCGTGAGCATCGTGGCGGCCGGCGCCTGCGCGAGCCGCTCGGCCGCCGCCGCGATGAAGCGTTCGAGCGCCGGCCCCTCCACCGCGAAGATCAGCCCCGGGTTCGTGCAGAACTGGCCCGCGCCGAGCGTCAACGACTGCACGAACGCCTGCGCGATCGCCTCGCCGCGCTGCTCCAGCGCATGCGGGAACAACAGCACGGGGTTGATGCTGCTCATCTCCGCATAGACGGGGATCGGCTCGGGACGCGCATTCGCGATCGCGATCAGCTCGGTCCCGGCATGGCGCGAACCGGTGAAGCCGACCGCCTTGATGCGGCGGTCGCGCACGAGCCCCTGACCGATTTCGCGGCCGCTGCCGAACAGCAGCGAGAACGTGCCTTCCGGCATCCCGCACGCGTTCACGGCCTGCTGCACGGCCATCCCGACGAGTTCCGACGTGCCGGGGTGCGCCGAGTGCGCCTTCACGATCACCGGGCAGCCGGCCGCGAGCGCGGACGCCGTATCACCGCCCGCCACCGAAAATGCGAGCGGGAAGTTGCTCGCGCCGAATACCGCGACCGGGCCGATGC
>NZ_BCPP01000934.1:0-2774 GCF_016586125.1 Burkholderia sp. E168m23 | reverse complement strand
CGCTCGAGAGTCGGAAAGGTCAGTCAACGGGAAACTCAAAACGGCAAAGCCGGGCGCGCGGCGTCACTTCGCGTCGTTGTAGACGGTCGCGCGCGACACGCCGAGATGCTGCGACACGATCTCCATCGCGCGGCGCACCTCGAGGAAGCCGTCGGCCTTCAGCGTCTGCATCAGTTCACGGCGCTGGTCGGTCTTCAGCTCGCGCGGCGTCGTCGCGAGGCGCGTCGCGAATGCGTCGATGCGCTGCCGGATCGCGTCCGCGCCGGCCGGGTCCAGCGTCTCGACGACGGTCTCGCCATCGGTGCGGCAGAACTGGTTCAGCATGCCCTGGAAGCCGCGGAACAGCGTGACGTCGGCGTTCAGGCACAGCGCGGCGACGTAGCGCCCGGTCGAATCCTTGATGCCGATCGACGTGCTTTTCGCGGTGCGGCCGTCGGCGAAGCGGTTCGGGTAGTTCGCGAGCACCTGCGGGAAATCGTCGTCGGCGATGCGGGCGAGGCCGAGTTCGGTCGCGGGATCGCCGACCGCGCGGCCGGACAGGTTGTTGTGGATCGCGAGGATCGCGTGCTCCGGCGTGCGGAGGTCGTGCACGACGACCTCGGTGAACGGCGCGAACATCTCGCCGAGTCCTTCGGCGATGCGCTGTACCTGTTCGATCAGCGACGCCTGCTCCGACGGCAGCGGTTTGCGGTTCGTGCTCATGCGTGGTCCTGGGGGGCGGGTGTGTCGGTCGTCTCGGGCCGCGTGATGTCGACCAGCAGCGGGCGCGCGATCCGGACATAGTCGGCCGCGTCGAGCACGACCGAGCGGTCGAGGCGGCCGGCGTTGAACGCGATCTCGGTGTTGCGCTCGACCAGCGCGGGATCGACCACGAGCGTCACGTTCGCATCGAATACGAACGGCGGCACGGCACCCATCACGCAGCGCGTGACGGCGGCCGCGACGTCAGGCGACGCGAGCGTCGCCTTGCGCCGGCCCACCGCATCGGCGACCTTGCGGAAGTCGATTTTCAGGTGCCCGGGAATCACCGCGAGCGCGGTGGTGTCGCCGCCATCCTTGAACGTGCAGAGCATTGCCTTCGCGCCCTGTTCGGGGCGGGTGCCGCGCAGTGCGGCGATCGCGTCGGATTTGCCTTCCGCCGGATGCTCGAGCACGCGGAAACGCGCGCCGGATGTATTCAGCAGTTCGCACAGCGTGTCGAAAACGGAAGAGTCGTTCATGTCGCTCCGGGCCGGCAGGCCAATGCGTCGATATACACGGATCAAATAATCGTCCAAGTATAGACGTTTTGTCCTAACTATGGGGAGTGGCCGTCGTTGCCCCGCCTTGTCGACGCATGCCCATTCTTCAGCAGCCGAAAGGGCATTTCATATTGCGGAAGTCGCGCGAAATTCCTGTCGTCACGTTTTACCGCCGCTTGAAACCGTGTTTTGCATCGCAAAAACACGTGACTATCTCATTGAAAAATAACGAAAATTTATATCTTATGTCTTATATAAGACTTGACCGAAATTTCGCTGGGCGGGATTACTATTGAGTCCATGCAGTTCGCTTCGTCACGCGCGGCGGGCACGCTGAAACCTTTACTCAAATGCGCTTCGTTCCCAGGAGATAGACATGTCCCAATATCAAGACGACATCAAGGCAGTGGCTGGCTTGAAGGAAAACCACGGCAGCGCGTGGAACGCCATCAGCCCCGAGTATGCGGCCCGCATGCGTGCCCAGAACAAGTTCAAGACCGGCCTGGACATCGCGAAGTACACCGCGAAGATCATGCGCGCCGACATGGCCGCGTACGATGCCGATCCGTCCAAGTACACGCAGTCGCTGGGTTGCTGGCACGGCTTCATCGGCCAGCAGAAGATGATTTCCATCAAGAAGCACTTCAACAGCACCGAACGTCGCTACCTGTACCTGTCGGGCTGGATGGTCGCCGCGCTGCGTTCGGAATTCGGCCCGCTGCCGGACCAGTCGATGCACGAAAAGACCTCGGTCAGCGCGCTGATCCGCGAGCTGTACACGTTCCTGCGCCAGGCTGACGCCCGTGAGCTGGGCGGCCTGTTCCGCGAGCTGGATGCCGCGAAGGACGCGACCGCCAAGGCCGCGATCCAGCAAAAGATCGACAACCACGTCACGCACGTCGTGCCGATCATCGCCGACATCGACGCCGGCTTCGGCAACGCGGAAGCGACCTACCTGCTGGCCAAGCAGTTCATCGAAGCGGGCGCGTGCTGCATCCAGATCGAAAACCAGGTGTCGGACGAGAAGCAGTGCGGCCACCAGGACGGCAAGGTCACGGTGCCGCACGAGGACTTCCTCGCGAAGATCCGCGCGATCCGCTACGCATTCCTGGAGCTGGGCGTGGACGACGGCATCATCGTCGCCCGTACCGATTCGCTGGGCGCTGGCCTGACCAAGCAGATCGCCGTGACGAACCAGCCGGGCGACCTGGGCGATCAATACAACGCGTTCCTCGATTGCGAAGAACTGTCGGCCGACCAACTGGGCAACGGTGACGTCGTCATCAAGCGCGACGGCAAGCTGCTGCGCCCGAAGCGCCTGCCGAGCAACCTGTTCCAGTTCCGCGCCGGCACGGGCGAAGCGCGTTGCGTGCTCGACTGCATCACGTCGCTGCAGAACGGCGCCGACCTGCTGTGGATCGAAACCGAAAAACCGCATATCGCACAGATCGGCGGCATGGTCAGCGAGATCCGCAAGGTGATCCCGAACGCGAAGCTGGTGTACAACAACAGCCCGTCGTTCAACTGGACGCT
>NZ_BCPP01000933.1:0-2781 GCF_016586125.1 Burkholderia sp. E168m23 | reverse complement strand
CCGACCGTCGGACGGCGCGGCTGGAACGCGACCTTGCGCACCGCGCCGCGATGGCCGCCGTGCACGTTGCTCGCCGCGAGCGTCACGCGCTTGCGCGACGCTTTCGCGCGCGGCGCATCGGCCGCGGCGACCTTGGCGGATTTATCGGTGGTCGCCTTGGCCGACTTCTTCTTCGCTGACGAAGCAGGAGCGACGGCCTTTTTCTTGGCGGCTTGGGTCTTCGCAGTGGCGGCGAAGGCGTCGGCGGGCGTGACGGACGCGGTGGTCGCCAGCAACGCGACTGCGACCGACACAGCGGTGCCGAGCGTCATGCTCTGCAACAATCTGCGCGGTGAAAACGATTCGGCTTTCATTGGGGTCTGGACAAAGCGGGCGGGAGGTTTCCGCAAGTGTAGTTAAAGCTGAAAAAAAGAGCAATATTAGGCACTTACCGATCGTCTTTAAACCGGAATGTAAGAGTCGGCCAACCTCCGGCCAATCGACCCTTCCGATCCCATCGAAAAAAACGATGGGATGCACTGCCCGACAGCGCCCGTCTCCCGATTACCACGCGGTTAATTGAGATAACGTCACTTCGGAGGCGATTTAAAGCGGGGAAAGTACGTATCCGGTGCTCGGCGTGCCACAGGCGCCGGTCTCGACCGTGGCGGCGGCACGTCGCCACGGCACGCGCATCGAAACAGCGCGTTTTTCGACAGGAACAGAAGGATAACGTTCCATGGGCCTGTCAGGTTTACCTGTGCATGATCATGGTGCGGCGCGCTTGCCCCGCCACCGTGCGCACCATGTGGGAACAAGCCTGAAACCGATTCCGAACGACCGCGATAACTCGTTGTTTTATCGATAATTTGTCGCGATTGTGCAACGCACAAAAAGTGCTTGACATCCGTGTTCTCTGCCCTAAAATAGGCCTCATTGCTGCGTTGCACAAAGCACGCGGCGCCGAAGTTCCCCAGCGTAGTGCCCTTTATTCTGCGATCGACGCGATCGCTTTTCAGGAGCCTGACATGTCCTTGCTGACCCCCGAGCAAATCGCCGCCGCCCAGAAAGCCAACCTCGAAAGCCTGTTCGGTCTGACGACCAAGGCGTTCGAAGGCGTCGAAAAGCTGATCGAACTCAACCTGCAGGTCGTGAAGTCGACGCTGACCGAGAGCCAGGAAAACGCGCAGCGCCTGCTGTCGGTGAAGGACGCGCAGGAACTGATCGCGCTGCAAGCGAGCCTGTCGCAGCCGGTCGCGGAAAAGGTGCTGTCGTACGGTCGTCACCTGTACGAAATCGCATCGTCGACGCAAGCCGAGTTCGCGAAGGTCGCCGAAGCGCAATTCGAAGAGCAGAACAAGAAGGTCCAGGCACTCGTCGACAACGTCGCGAAGAACGCCCCGGCCGGTTCGGAAACGGCTGTCGCCGCACTGAAGTCGGCGCTGAACGCTGCGAACACCACGTACGAAACGGTCCAGAAGGCCACGAAGCAAGCAGTGGAAATCGCTGAAACGAACTTCAACGCCGCTGCTGCCGTCGCAACGAAGGCTGCCACCGCTGCTGCCGCACGTCGTTCGAGCAAGCCGGCCGCGTAAGCGTCCCCTGCTCCTGAAAGAGCCGCGCCCAGCGCGGCTTTTTCGTTTCTGGCGCCGGAATGCGCGCGAGCGGCAACTGCCCGCCACATTCGAGCCTGTCGCGCGCCACGCAAAAGAAAACGCCGCCACCCGGATTACCCGGGCGACGGCGTTTTGTCATGGCCGGCGCGTGGCCGGCCGTGCCGGTCGCGTTACTTCTTGCGCTGCGGCGGCAGGTCCGTGCAGACGCCTTCGTACAGCTCGGCGGCCATGCCGACCGATTCGCCGAGCGTCGGGTGCGGATGGATCGTCTTGCCGATGTCTTCCGCGTCCGCGCCCATCTCGACCGCGAGGCACACTTCGCTGATCAGGTCGCCCGCGTTCAGGCCGACGATCGCGCCGCCGATCACGCGATGGGTTTCCTCGTCGAAGATCAGCTTCGTAAAGCCTTCGTCGCGGCCGTTCGCGATCGCGCGGCCCGAAGCGGCCCACGGGAACACGGCCTTGCCGTACTTGATGCCTTCGGCCTTGCACTGGTCTTCGGTCTTGCCGGCCCACGCCACTTCCGGATCGGTGTAGGCCACCGACGGGATCTGCAGCGCGTCGAAGTACGCCTTCTCGCCATGCGCGGCTTCCGCTGCGACGTGGCCTTCATGCACGGCCTTGTGCGCGAGCATCGGCTGGCCGACGATATCGCCGATCGCGAAGATGTGCGGCACGTTCGTGCGCATCTGCTTGTCGACGTCGATGAAGCCGCGGTCGGTGACCGCGACGCCGGCCTTGTCGGCACCGATCTTCTTGCCGTTCGGGCTGCGGCCCACCGCGACGAGCACGAGGTCGTAGCGCTGCGCTTCCGCCGGCGCCTTCTCGCCCTCGAACTTCACGTAGATGCCGTCTTCCTTCGCTTCCGCGCCGACCGTCTTGGTCTTCAGCATCACGTTGCCGAAGCGCTTCGCGTTGTACTTTTCCCAGACCTTCACGAGATCGCGGTCGGCGCCCATCATCAGGCCGTCCATCATTTCGACGACGTCGATCTCGGCGCCGAGCGTCGAGTACACCGTGGCCATTTCGAGGCCGATGATGCCGCCGCCGATCACGAGCATGCGCTTGGGCAACTGGCGCAGTTCGAGCGCGCCCGTCGAATCGACGACGCGCGGGTCTTCCGGCATGAACGGCAGCTTCACGGCCTGCGAGCCGGCGGCGATGATGGCCTGCTTGAACTTGACGA
>NZ_BCPP01000932.1:0-2781 GCF_016586125.1 Burkholderia sp. E168m23 | reverse complement strand
CCGGATGAAGCTCGCGCTGGCGAAGGACGGCACGTTCGACATCACGGCGGCGCCGCTCAAGCCGCTGCCGGCGGGGCCGGTCGGTGTGCTGCTTGCGTCGGCGCACGGCTTCGCGCCGACCCGCGCGAGCGATGCACTGCTGCTGCACAAGACCACGCGCCGGGCCGAATACGACCGCGCGTGGCAGGCGGCGGAGGCGCTCGGCGGGTTCGACATGCTGTTCGTCAACGAGCGCGGCGAGGTGACGGAAGGCGGGCGCTCGAACTTGTTCGTGAAGCTCGACGGCCAGTGGGTGACGCCGCCGCTGGCGTCCGGCGTGCTGCCGGGCGTGATGCGCGGGGTGCTGCTCGACGATCCCGCATTCGGGGCCGTGGAGCGCGTCGTGACGCGCGACGATCTCGCACGCGCGCAGGGGCTGCTGCTGACCAATGCGCTGCGCGGTGCGCTCGACGCGGTGCGCTCGACGCGGTGCTGAAGTGACGAGGTGACGGAGCGGGCGCCGTATGCTTGCTCCGGTGCCACGAACTCGTTCATCCACGCGGCGCACAAACGAAAAAGCGCGGCGCCCCGCAAAGGGCGCCGCGCTTTTTTACATCCGGTCTTCCACGTCAGAACGAGTGTTCGGGGCCGGGGAACGACCGATCCTTCACCGCGCTCACGTAGGCTTCGACGGCCGCCTGGATGTTCGGCTGCCCCTGCATGAAATCCTTCACGAAACGCGGCCGCTTGCCGGGGAATACGCCGAGCATGTCGTGCAGCACGAGCACCTGCCCCGAGCAGTCGACGCCGGCGCCGATGCCGATCGTCGGGATCTTCAGCATGTGCGTGACTTCGGCCGCGACGAGCGTCGGCACGGCTTCGAGCACGACGAGCTGCGCGCCGGCATCCTCGATCGCGCGCGCATCGCGCAGCAGTTGCGCGGCGCCGGCCTCGGTCTTGCCCTGAACCTTGAAGCCGCCGAACGCATGCACCGACTGCGGCGTGAGGCCGAGGTGCGCACAGACGGGCACCGAGCGTTCGACGAGGAAGCGGATCGTGTCGGCGAGCCATTCGCCGCCTTCGAGCTTGACCATCTGCGCGCCCGCGCGCATCAGCTTGACCGCGTTCGCGAACGCGTCGACCGGCGTGCCGTACGTGCCGAACGGCAGATCGGCGACGACGAGCGCGCGCGGCTGCGCCCGTGCGACACAGGCGGTGTGGTACGCGATGTCGTCGATCGACACGGGCAGCGTGGTCGTGTGGCCCTGCAGCACGTTGCCGAGCGAATCGCCGATCAGCAGCACGTCGGTGCCGGCGCGATCGAGCAGCGCGGAAAAGCTCGCGTCGTAGCAGGTGAGCATCGCGATCTTCTCGCCGGCGTCGCGCATTGCCTGCAGCTTGGGTACCGTCACGGCAGGCCGGCTCGATTCCTGGAGATAGGTCATGGGAAATCCGGGTCGATGGGGGTAGAACGACAGGCGGGACGCGTCAGCGCGTCGTCTCGCCCTTGACGAAGAATTCCTTGCGGCCGCGCATCGTCTCGATGCGCTCGACCAGCAGGGCGAGATCTTCCGGGGAATCCAGCGGGTTCAGGTGTTCGGCTGCGACCGTCAGCACCGGCGTGCGGTCGTAGTGGTAGAAGAATTCGTTGTACGCGTCGACCAGCGAGCGCAGGTATGCGTCGCTGATCTGCAGTTCCATCGGCAGCCCGCGCTTCTGGATGCGCGAGAACAGCACTTCGGGGCTGGCCTGCAGATAGACGACGAGATCGGGCGACGGCGCCTGCGGCACGTCGACGTGCGCGGCGACCGAGCGATACAGCTGCCACTCGTCTTCCGGCAGGTTCAGCCGCGCGAAGATGTCGTTCTTCTGCGGCATGAAATCGGCGATGACGGGGCGGCCGGTTTCGAGCGCGCCGATCAGCTCGCGCGCCTGCTGCGCGCGCTGCAGCGCGAACGACAGCTGGACCGGCAGCGCGTAGCGCGCGGTGTCGCGGTAGAAGCGTTCGAGGAACGGATTGTCCTGCGGGCGCTCGAGCAGCGTCTGCATCGACCAGCGCTCGCCGAGCAGGCGCGCGAGCGACGTCTTGCCGACGCCGATCGGCCCTTCGATCACGAGATAGCGGTGCGGGGCGCGCAGGTCGGGCGCGGTGACGGTCAGCGGAGTCGAGTTCATCGGCAGCGGGTCTTGTCGGCGTCTTCGCCGGCAGCGAGCGCCTTCTGCATCAGGCACTGGCAGGTTTGCACCTTTTCGACGCGCTGATCCGCGACGGCGGCGAGAAAGGCGTCGGCACGGCCGCGCGCGGGGATGTCGAGCGCCGGCTCGATCTCGACGAGCGGCACGAGCGCGAATGCGCGGTCGGTGAGGCGCGGGTGCGGGACGATCAGGTCGGGTTCGTCGATCGAATCGGCGCCGAACAGCAGGATGTCGAGGTCGAGCGTGCGCGGCGCATTGCGATACGGGCGCTCGCGGCCGAAGTGATGTTCGATCTTCTGGCAGAGCGCGAGCAGCTCGCGGGCCGACAGCGTCGTGTCGAGCTTGACGACGCAGTTGTAGTAGTCGTCGCCGCCCGCTTCGAAAGGCGCCGTGCGATACAGGCTCGACTTGCCGAGGATCGAGATGGTGCGCTGCTGCGCGAGGCACGTAATAACTTCGTATAGCATACATTATACGAAGTTATACGAGAAAGTGCGCGGTTATTTCGCGGCATTGGCGAATGCCGGCGAAAGACCCTCTTGAAATTGCAGTTTTCGCCCTTATTTGCACCAGTAATGTGCGGTGCCGTCGGGTATACGTCCGACG
>NZ_BCPP01000931.1:0-2782 GCF_016586125.1 Burkholderia sp. E168m23 | reverse complement strand
GTCACGAGGCCGAGTTCCATATCGTGATCATGCTGAAAGGCTGGGCGCGCTTCATGTACGGCGAACAGGAAACGCTGGTGGCGGCCGGCGACTGCGTGCATCAGGCGCCGGGGATCGTCCACTACCTGTTCGACTACTCGCCGGACATGGAGTACCTGGAGATCGTCGGGCCTGCCGACTTCAAATCGATCGACGTCGACGGCCCGTGCGCGGTGCCGGAGCCGACGCCGTGGGGCGAGGCCGGTGCGTAGCGTGCCGGTTGGGTGTGCGTTTTCGACGAACCGCCTGCACTCAGGCGGTTTTTTCTTGCTCCGCTGACTTTCGCGAACGGATTTTCGCTTAGACACATTCCTTCGAATTCCAAACGATCGCGAAGCTGAAGAACCAGAAAGAAAAGAAAGACATTCGTCAGCTGCGAGCATCGATTGGCGAGGCGATGTCAAAGATCGTCAATTGCACACGGGTGCGGTGCACGGCCCGTCGACGACCGGCGTTAAGGAGGTACCAGCCGGATCGCCGGCTGACCTGTCCGGGAGAGTTTCACCATGAACCGCATCGCGAAGATCCTGACGGCCACCGCACTGGCTTGCGCCGTGCTCGTGCCGGCACTGGCCGAAGCGCATTCGCACCGCGTGTGCCACTTCGATCATCACCATCACCGCGTGTGCCGCTGGGTGCGGTAACCGTCGCTGTTGCCGGGAAGGCCCCGGAAGTTTTCATCATTCAGGCAAATCAGGAGAGGACCATGAAAAAAACGATGTTGATCGCCGCGCTGGTCGCCGGCATGGGTGTGTCGATCGGTGCGTTCGCGCAGGTTCCGGCCAGCGCGCCGGCCGGCACGACCGGGCTGTGCAAGGACGGTTCGTTCTACTCGGGCGCATCGAAGAAGGGCGCGTGTGCGGGCCACAAGGGCGTGAAGACGTGGTACGGCGCATCGGCCGCCGCCGCGGCGAGCGCACCGGCCGCGGCGCCCGCAACGGCGGCTTCGGCTGCGCCGGCATCGGGCACCGCACCCGCGAAGAGTGCGGCCGCGACGACCGCCGCAGCGCCGGGCGGCGGCGCGGGCAAGGTGTGGGCGAACGACGCCTCGAAGGTCTACCACTGCTCGACCGACAAGTACTACGGCAAGACGAAGCACGGCAGCTACATGTCGGAAGCCGACGCGAAGGCGAAGGGCTACCACGCGTCGCACGGCAAGGCCTGCTCGTAACGAGCCGGCCCGGCGCGCGAGTCGTTTCGCTCGCGCGCCGTCCTGATGCCGCAGCAAACATCGCCCCGCCTCTCCGGCGGGGCGATTCACTGTGTCGCTAACCGCGTTCAGTGCGCGTGATCCGATTGCGCTTCGGTCGCCGTATCGATCGCGGCTGCGCGCGCATCGAGCAGCGCACGCAGCGTGACGTAGTGAGTGCCGCTGGTGTCGCCTTGCGCGTCCGCGGTGCGATCGTACGGCTCGTTGTCGTGGATCGTCGCGCGCACGATCGGATAGATCTGTGATTCCCATCGGCTGCCGTTGAACACGCCGTAGTGCCCCACGCCCGTCTGTACATGGTGCGTCTTCAGGTACGACGGCAACCCCGAACACAGTTCCTGCGCGGCCACCGTCTGGCCCACCGCGCAGATGTCGTCCTTCTCGCCTTCGATCGTCAACAGTGCGGTGCGATGAATCGCCGCCGGTTCGACGAGCGTGTCGCTCACCGCCAGCTCGCCGCGCGCGAGCGCGTACTGCTGGAACACCTTCTCGACCGTTTCCAGATAGAACTCCGCGGTGAGGTCGGCCGTCGCGAAATATTCGTCGTAGAAGTGCCGCAACGTATCGGCTTTCGCGGGGTCGCCTTTCGCGCGTTCGTAGTACAGATCCGCGAACGACGCCGCATGCCGGTCCGGGTTCATCGACATGAACGCGCCGACCTGCACGAAACCCGGATACACGCACCGCTGCGCGCCGACGAAACCCGTCGGCACCACGCTGATCAGGTTGCGCGCGAACCATTCGATCGGCTGGCTCGTCGCGAGTTCGTTGACCTTCGTCGGATTCACGCGGCAGTCGATCGGGCCGGCCATCAGCGTGAGGCTCGCGGGCTGCGCCGGATCGCCGCCGGCCGCCATCAGCGACACTGCCGCGAGCGACGCGACGGTCGGCTGGCAGATCGCCAGCACGTGCGCGTCCGGGCCGATGTGGCGGATGAAGTCGATCACATGCGTGACGTACTCGTCGAAACCGAAACGCCCGGCCGCCAGCGGGATGTCGCGCGGGTTGTGCCAGTCGGTGATGTACACGTCGTGGTCGGCCAGCATCGTGCGTACCGTGCCGCGCAGCAGCGTCGCGAAGTGCCCGGACATCGGCGCGACGATCAGCACGCGCGGCTGGCGCGCGACCGGCCGGGCCTTGCGGAAATGCAGCAGCGTCCCGAACGGCGTGGTCGTCGCGGCTTCCTCGACGATCGGCACCGTTTCGCCGTCGACGACGACCGACGCGATGCCGAACGGCGGCCGCCGATGCGAGAACGCGCAGCATTCGAGCAGTTCGCACAGCGCGTCGACCATGCGGCCCGTCGGCGTCGAAGTCGCCGGCGGCCACAGCGACATCGTCGCGCGCGTCGCGGCCGCCCACGCACGCGCCGGGCGCAGGCATTCCGCAGACCATTGATAAAACGGATAGGCAAGCAGGTTCATGACCGTCGCTCGTGACGCCGCAGTGAAGGGAACGAGGCAAGCCGTATGCCAGCATGCTCGCTGGCACGCGCGTTGCACGTGGTTCCGGAACGCGGCGGCGCGCGGTACG
>NZ_BCPP01000930.1:0-2790 GCF_016586125.1 Burkholderia sp. E168m23 | reverse complement strand
CGCTCGACGCGACGATCGCGTCGATCTCCTCGTCGGTCGGCCAGATGTCCTTCAGCGTGACGGGCTTGCCATCCTGATCGTGGCCGAGCACGTCCTTCTCGATGTCGAAGCGGATCGTGCCGGCGATCGCATACGCGACGACGAGCGGCGGCGACGCGAGGAACGCCTGCTTCGCATACGGGTGAATGCGGCCGTCGAAGTTGCGGTTGCCGGACAGCACGGCCGTCGCGTACAGGTCGCGCTCGACGATCTCCTGCTGGATCTTCGGGTCGAGCGCGCCCGACATCCCATTGCAGGTCGTGCACGCGAACGCGACGATGCCGAAGCCGAGCTTCTCGAGCTCGGGCAGCAGGTTCGCCTCTTCCAGATACAGCTCGACCGCCTTCGAGCCGGGCGCGAGCGAGCTCTTGACCCACGGCTTGCGCGTGAGGCCCTTCGCGTTCGCGTTGCGTGCGAGCAAGGCGGCGGCGATCACGTTGCGCGGGTTGCTGGTGTTCGTACAGCTCGTGATCGCGGCGATGATCACCGCGCCGTCGGGCATCTCGCCCGGCTTCTCGTCCCACTGGCCGGCGATCCCGCGCGCGGCGAGATCGGACGTCGGCAGCCGCTTGTGCGGGTTCGACGGGCCGGCCATGTTGCGCACGACGCTCGACAGGTCGAACGTCAGCGTGCGCTCGTACTGCGCGTTCGCGAGCGTATCGGCCCACAGGCCGGCCGCCTTCGCGTAGGTTTCGACGAGCTTCACCTGCTCGTCGCTGCGGCCCGTGAGGCGCAGGTAGTCGATCGTCTGGCCATCGATGAAGAACATCGCGGCCGTCGCGCCGTATTCAGGCGCCATGTTCGAGATCGTCGCGCGATCGCCGAGCGTGAGGCTCGCCGCGCCTTCGCCGCGGAACTCCAGGTACGCGCCGACCACCTTTTCCTTGCGCAGGAACTCGGTCAGCGCGAGCACCACGTCGGTCGCGGTGATGCCGGGCTGACGCTTGCCGGTCAGCTCGACGCCGACGATGTCGGGCAGGCGCATCCACGACGCGCGGCCGAGCATCACGTTCTCGGCTTCGAGCCCGCCGACGCCGATCGCGATCACGCCGAGCGCATCGACGTGCGGTGTGTGGCTGTCGGTGCCGACGCAGGTGTCCGGGAACGCGACGCCGTCCTGCGCCTGGATCACCGGCGACATCTTCTCGAGATTGATCTGATGCATGATGCCGTTGCCCGGCGGGATCACGTCGACGTTCTCGAACGCCTTCTTCGTCCACTCGATGAAGTGGAAGCGATCCTCGTTGCGACGATCCTCGATCGCGCGGTTCTTCGCGAACGCGTCCGGGTCGAAGCCGCCGCACTCGACGGCGAGCGAGTGGTCGACGATCAGCTGCACGGGCACGACCGGGTTCACCTTCGCCGGGTCGCCGCCGCCGTCGGCGATCGCGTCGCGCAGGCCGGCGAGATCGACGAGCGCCGTCTGGCCGAGGATGTCGTGACACACCACGCGCGCCGGGAACCACGGGAAATCGCGTTCGCGCTTGCGCTCGATGATCTGCTTCAGCGAATCGGCGAGGATCGCCGGATCGCAGCGGCGCACGAGGTTTTCGGCGAGCACGCGCGACGTGTACGGCAGCGTGTCGTAGGCGCCGGGCGCGATCGCGTCGACCGCGGCACGCGCGTCGAAATAGTCCAGCGACGTGCCGGGCAGGGGTTTGCGGTTGGCGGTATTCATGATGTGGGGCGGAATTCGAGGTAAGACGTGCCGCACGCGCCGGCCGCCCGCATCACGGGCGCCGACGTGCGCGGCAGACGATCAGCGCTTCTCGATCGGCACGAACTGCAGGTCTTCCGGACCGGTGTAGTTCGCGCTCGGACGGATGATCTTGTTGTCGATGCGTTGCTCGATGATGTGCGCGCTCCAGCCCGACGTGCGCGAGATCACGAACAGCGGCGTGAACATCGCGGTCGGCACGCCCATCATGTGATACGACACCGCGCTGAACCAGTCGAGGTTCGGGAACATCTTCTTCGCGTCCCACATCACCGATTCCAGGCGCTCGGCGATGCTGTACAGCTTGGTATCGCCCGCTTCCTTCGACAGCTTGTGCGCGACGCCCTTGATCACCTTGTTGCGCGGATCGGAGATCGTGTAGACCGGATGGCCGAAGCCGATCACGACTTCCTTGTTCTCGACGCGGCGGCGGATGTCGGCTTCGGCGTCGTCCGGCGAGCTGTAGCGGCTCTGGATCTCGTACGCGACTTCGTTCGCGCCGCCGTGCTTCGGCCCGCGCAGCGCGCCGATCGCGCCGGTGATCGCCGAGTAGATGTCCGAGCCCGTGCCCGCGATCACGCGGCCCGTGAACGTCGACGCGTTGAATTCGTGCTCGGCGTACAGGATCAGCGACGTGTGCATCGCCTCGACCCACGACTTCGACGGCGTCTTGCCGTGCAGCAGGTGCAGGAAGTGGCCGCCGATCGAGTCGTCGTCGGTTTCCGTCTCGATGCGCTTGCCGTTGTGCGAGAAGTGATACCAGTACAGCAGCATCGAGCCGAGCGACGCCATCAGGCGGTCGGCGATGTCGCGCGCGCCCGGCAGGTTGTGGTCGTCCTTCTCCGGCAGCACGGTGCCGAGCACCGACACGCCGGTGCGCATCACGTCCATCGGGTGGGCCGACGCCGGAATCTGTTCGAGCGCGGCCTTCAGCGCGCTCGGCAGGCCGCGCAGCGCGCGCAGCTTAGTCTTGTAGGCGGCCAGTTCCGTCAGGTTCGGCAGCGTGCCGTGCACCAGCAGGTGCGCGATTTCCT